>JBILYQ010000227.1:0-4014 GCA_044377655.1 Flavobacterium sp. | reverse complement strand
ACAAGGTGTATTCCAATAATGCTTCTTTTTTTGAAGTTGGCAAAACATACATAAACCGAGTATTGCCTTTTTGGGCAACCGAAAAATCCATAAATGTGGCTTGCTCGGGATTGAAAACTTCTTGCTCACTTTTGATAAACCAACCGATGAAATGTTGTTGTAGTAATGGATATTTTGATTGGTTTTCGATAATTTTTTTATCGTAAATGCTATTAAAAAGTTTATCACAAGAAAAAATTGTACTTTCTGTTTTTACAAAAATCAGATTTTCATTTTCTTCGATATCTACCACTTTTTGATTTGAGAAATCTATATTTTGGTGCTTTGCAATCAAATCAAATACTTGCGTGTAAAAATCCAAACCCTTGACCATACAATATCGGTAGGGTTTTAAATCCAAAACTCTACGGTAATTAGGATCGCTAAAAACAGCAAAGTCCCATTTTTTAGAAACAGCATTTTGCCAATTTGTTTCTTTTTCATCCCAAAAGCACCATGTTCTGTCATTAGTGGTTTTAGCATTTTCATCGATTAATAAAATGGATTTATCATTAAATTTTCCGGATAAAATCATTTCGTAAACCGTCATCAAAGCGGATAATCCCGAACCGGTAAAAATGTAATGGTAGTGTTTCATGTTATATTCGAAATGAAAATCCTAAGGCAAAATAATGTTCTGGCGCATTATTGGTAATTCCAAAGCCTGCAGACAAATCTAACATAAAATTATTGTTAATCAAATAAGTTATTCCGCCATCAAAATTGTGATTTGCTTCGTTGTTCTGAGGTGCAAATCCAAACAACTCAATATACGAACCCCATATTTGATTAATCGAGTAACCAGTTGCAATTGTATATATGAATGTTGGTTCGGCTGAAAAACCATCCCATTCAGCTCCTAAATTATAGCTAAAAGACATTTTTTCAGAAAGTGTGTGTTGCATGACAAAACGAAATTCGGGGGCGTAAAAATCGGTTTTGTATTTTGTTGAAGCCGCATTTGGTAAACTAATATGCGCAATGAATGATGTTTTTGGAAAAATTCCTTTTTCTTCCGCTAATTTTACTTTGAAACCAACATAAATTGGGGCCAATCCATCAAATTTAGTATTTGCATGTTTTTCAGAAATAAATTCGGTGATTAATCGTAATTCAAAATTTTCGTTGATCCCATATTTCCATAAAGTTGACGGAACAATATTGGATTTATTAGCGGCATCATCTTTTTGAAAACTAAAACCTGTTTCCACCTGAAACATTCCTTTTGGAACTAATGATGGCGTTTCGGTTTGATCTGGCCTATCAGTTTGGATAGGTTCTGTATTTTGTGCTGAAATAGCGGTAATACAAAACAAGGCAAATAAGGGAAAATATTTTTTCATAAAAACTATTTTTTAGACAAAGCTAAAAAATTATTTACTCATATCAAATTTATATTTATATTTGTTTCGAAATATTGGAATTATGGGCAAATCATTAGAAGAGGTAAATCAATCCGTTCCGACACAAAATAAAACTACCGTTTTTAGAAAAATATTGGCATTTTTTGGACCTGCTTATTTAATTTCTGTAGGTTACATGGATCCGGGAAATTGGGCAACCGATTTAGCGGGTGGCAGCCAGTTTGGATATTCCTTGCTTTGGGTTTTACTGATGAGCAACATTATGGCGTTGCTTTTACAAAGTTTAAGCGCAAGATTAGGAATTGTGACCCAACGCGATTTGGCGCAAGCTTCGCGCGAAACGTATTCAAAATTTATCAATTACATTCTTTATTTTTTGGCCGAAATTGCCATTGCAGCCTGTGATTTAGCTGAGGTTTTGGGAATGGCAATTGGACTGAATTTGCTTTTTGGGATTCCACTCTTAGAAGGTGTTTTGATTACTGTTTTAGACACTTTTTTATTGTTGTTTTTAATCAACAAAGGCATCCGAAAAATGGAAGCTTTTATCATTGCTTTAGTTGCTATCATTGGATTTTCGTTTATTTTTGAAATGATTTTTGCACAACCAGAAATCGGTAGTGTACTTAAAGGTTTAATTCCAACTCTTCCAAGTGAAGAAGCGCTTTATATTGCAATCGGAATTATTGGCGCAACGGTTATGCCACACAATTTATACTTACATTCATCATTAGTTCAAACCCGAAAATTTGATAGGAGTAAAGCTGGAATAAAACAAGCCTTGAAATATAATTTCATCGATTCTACCATCGCATTGAACCTCGCTTTTTTTGTAAATGCAGCGATTTTAATTTTGGCGGCAGCCACATTTTACAAAAACGGATTATTTGAAGTGGCCGAAATTCAAGATGCTCACCAGCTTTTAGAACCAATGTTAGGAACGCAATGGGCTCCAATTTTATTTGCAGTTGCGTTAATTGCTGCTGGTCAAAGTTCTACAATTACGGGAACTTTGGCGGGTCAAATTATCATGGAAGGGTATTTGAATTTGAGAATTCAACCTTGGGTTAGACGAATTATAACGCGACTTATTGCAATTGTTCCTGCTGTAATTGTAATCTCAATATTTGGCGAAAGCGTCACTGGGAAAATGCTGATTTTAAGTCAAGTGATATTAAGTTTGCAACTCGGTTTTGCTATTATTCCGTTGATACATTTTGTTTCCGATAAATCAAAAATGAAAGGGTTTCACATTTCTAAAATCACTCAAATTGGTTCTTGGCTTGTAGCCACAATTATAGTTTCGCTGAATGCAAAATTGGTTTTCAATGAAATTCAAGGTTGGTTAGAAACATCGGATAATCCAATTATTTTATGGTTCACGGTAGTTCCGTTGGCTGTTGGTTTTTTAATTTTATTACTTTATATTGTTTTTAATCCGTTTATTTCAAAGGTTAAAAATGACATTCAAAATCATTCACCGCATAATTTGAAACTTAAATTTTCTAAAACAGGAAGTTTTAACAAAAAGAACATTGCTGTAACAGTAGATTTTTCTAATTCAGATGAATTGGCTTTAAACAATGCTTTTGAATTGGGAGGAATAGATGCAAATTATACCTTAATTCACGTTGTAGAATCCGTTGGCGCCATTGTTTATGGTGGAAACATTGATGATCATGAAACGTTAATTGATGAAAAATTATTGGGAGAATACAAAGAAATGCTTTCACAAAAAGGATTTAAAGTAACCACAAAATTAGGTTTTGGAAAACCCACAAAAGTAATCCCAACAATTATAAACGAAGGCAATTTTGATATTTTAGTAATGGGAACGCATGGCCATTCTGGATTCAAGGATTTAGTTTTTGGAACAACTGTTGACCAATTGCGACACAAGATATCAATACCATTACTTATAGTAAAAAATTAAAAATGACTTTTTCAGAAGAGAATTATCTCAAAACAATATATCATCTTACGACTGCCACAGGCAAAGATGTAAGTACTAATTCCATTGCCGAAATGATGGAAACAAAAGCTTCATCGGTTACGGACATGCTTAAAAAATTGGCCGACAAAGATTTGGTAAACTACAAAAAATATCAAGGTGTTTCGCTCACGGATAAGGGGAAATTATCTGCAAAAATGATTGTGAGAAAGCATCGTTTGTGGGAAGTTTTTTTAGTGGACAAACTTGATTTTAATTGGGATGAAGTACATGATGTTGCCGAACAATTGGAACATATAAAATCTGAAAAATTAATCAATAAATTGGATGATTTTTTGGGAAATCCAACCGAAGATCCGCATGGTGATCCGATTCCAAATTCGCAGGGAAAAATCATTAAAATTGAGAAGCAATTGCTTTCTGAACTTCAAGAAAATCAAACTGGAATTTGTGTTGGCGTGAAAGATACTTCTTCCGAATTTCTTAAATATTTGGATAAACAAGAAATTGCTCTGGGTTCGAAAATTGAATTTTTAGCTAGGGAAAGTTTCGATTTGTCTTTAAAAATAAAAGTTGACGGTAAAGAATTGACAATTTCTAATAAAATAGCAAGTAATCTTTTTGTAAAAGTGAGTTAATGGCAGTCACAATCATCATTGC
>JBILYQ010000228.1:0-4014 GCA_044377655.1 Flavobacterium sp. | reverse complement strand
AGTTTAAGTGTTCCGATAAAAAGGGGCTAGACTTTTATTGTCTAAATTTTTCCAAAAACATTATTTACCCTGTTTTAATTTTCCGCATTGCATTGTGCAATTGGGAGTAACTTCTAACAGATCTATAATGAAAAGAATTATTTTTTTTATCGCCATTGCCGCTTGTCCTTTATTTTCTTGTTCTGAACAAGATGGAGACAGGTATTTCATTGACACCAATAAGTTGAACACTACTTGGACCTTGCAAAAAAGCGTTTTAAACGGCGTGGAAATAAATGCTCAAGACTATATGGAATTCACACCTGAATCTACTGTAGAATTCACCTATTTAGGTGCCGCTAGTAATGGTGAAGACAGCATTGAACGTGGTAATTACTCCATTCTAGAAAAAACTCTTATCATCAATTGGAATGATGATTTGCCCGGTAGCCGAATTTCTAAATATAAGATTCTTGAAATAAGCAACACAAAGTTGAAATGGGAAATAGTAGTGCCCAACCAAGGAAAACACATCGAAACTTTTACCAGACAATAACAACATCCGCCAGATAAATCGTTTTGTACCCGTCAAAAAAAAACTACAACTATTTACAGTTGTAGTTTTTTTTAAACAGTGGAAATCTTTATTCTTCCTCCACGCTATTTTGATTCGATTCATCAAGGCGATCTGGCTTAGCAAACTTGTTACGTTTACTACCTTCATACATTTCGTATTTTACCAAGCGTGCTTCCAAACTTCCGTTATATAATTTAATTTTGCGCGATGGTTTTAGCCCAACAAATTTCAAGGCTTCCAAGTTGGCCGTAATAAACCAAGCATGCGTTCCAGGATAATTTTGTTTCATCGTATCGCCTATTTCGCGGTAGAAACGCTCCATTTCAATATCCAAACGTTCGCCATAAGGTGGATTGAAAACCATCTGCAAAGGTCCGTTAGTTTCTTTTTTTGTATCAAAGAAATTCTGTTCCTCAATGGTAATGTATTCCTCGAGATTGGCATTTTTAATATTGGCCTTGGCTTTCATCACGGCACTTGGCGCTTTATCATAACCTTTCATAGTATAATGAAACTCGCGCACTTTTTTTAACAAACTGTCCGTAATGTTGTCAAACAAAACATTGTCCCAATCGTTCCATTTTTCGAAAGCAAATTCTTTTCGGTTGATATTGGCTGGAATATTGCAGGCAATCATGGCAGCTTCCGCAAGGATTGTTCCCGAACCGCACATTGGGTCTAGAAAATCGCTTTTACCTTCCCAACCCGAAAGCAATAACATACCAGCGGCCAAAACTTCGTTAATTGGCGCAATGTTGGTGGCTGTTCTGTAGCCACGTTGGTGCAATGAATTTCCAGAAGTATCCAATGCTACAGAAATTTGGTCTCTGTCAATGTGAATGTTGATACGCAAATCGGGAAAATCCTTTTCTACGCTAGGACGTTGTCCCGTTTTATCTCTAAATTGGTCTACAATAGCATCTTTACATTTCTGGGAAACAAACTGCGAGTGTTTGAAATAATCAGAATGAACGGTTGTATCGATAACAAAAGTTTGGTTAGCGTTCAGGTATTTTGACCAATCAATTCCTTGGATTCCTTTGTACAGATTTTGGTCGTTGATGGCTCTGAAATAATAGATAGGTTTGAGGATTTTCAGAGCCGTTCTTAAGGACAAGTTGGCTTTGTACATAAATCCTTTATCTCCTTTAAAACTTACCATTCTTGTGCCTTGTTCTACTTCTTGAGCACCCAAAAGGTGTAATTCTTTGGCTAGTATTTCTTCAAAACCAAAAAAGGTTTTGGCAATCATTTTAAAATTTTCCATTTCAATAGCATTGTCAATTGCAATAATCAAATGCAATTTCTATAATTAACTAAACCCAATATTTGAGTTTCTTCTGCAAAAATACACTAAATTTGTGCGCTTAGAAATCATTACACTACATAAATGTCAGATTCTACAAATCCGAAATCAGAAAGCGTAAGTGAGAAATCCAAAAATTGGTTTGCCTCTTGGTTCGACACGCCTTATTACCACATATTATACAAAGATCGAAATTATCGTGAAGCCCAGCTTTTCATAGATACCATCACCCACTATCTAAATCTTCCTGAGAATGCAAAAGTGTTGGATTTGGCATGTGGTAAAGGAAGGCATGCTATCTATTTAAATCAACTAGGTTTTGATGTTGTTGGTGCGGATTTATCTGAAAACAGTATTCTTGAAGCCCAAAAAAATGCCAATGAAACACTGCATTTTCAAGTACATGACATGCGCGAATCGTTTGAAGAAAAATTTGATGCCATATTCAATTTGTTTACCAGTTTTGGATATTTCGAAAATGATGCCGATAATCTAAAAACCTTGGTTGCCATTAAAGACAGCCTTTCGGAATATGGATTTGCTGTGATTGATTTTATGAATGTAAATCAGGTTTTGGAAAACTTAGTGGCCGAAGAAATAAAAACCGTTGACAACATTGACTTTCACATCAAGCGATATCATGCTGACGAACATATTTATAAGGAAATAAATTTTGAAGACCAAGGCAACCATTTTCATTTTGTAGAGAAGGTAAAAGCACTCACATTGGCTGATTTTGAACAAATGATGGAAAAAGCAGGCATCTATTTATTGGATACGTTTGGTGATTATAAATTAAAGAAATTCCACAAAAAAGACAGCGAACGTTTAATCATGATTTTTAAATAAATGAGTTATTTATTGCCATTACTTTCGGTTTTACTGGGATATCTCATCGCTTTATTTCTAAAACCAAAAGGAAAAACAAATTTAAAATTGCTTCTAGCATTTAGTGGTTCCTTTTTGTTATCACTTACCGTGATGCATTTACTACCCGATGTCTACGAAAGTCATAATCACTCCGTGGGTATTTTTATTATGATGGGAATATTGTTTCAAATCATCTTGGAATTTTTCTCCAAAGGTGCCGAGCACGGACATGTACATGGACATAAAAAAATGGCACGCATGCCTTGGACATTATTCATCAGTCTGTGCATTCATGCCTTGTTGGAAGGTTTCCCAATTGACCATCATCATGATTTAGCCTATGGAATCGCCATTCATCATTTGCCTATTGCCATCATTCTAACCACCTTTTTTCTTAATGCTGAATTGAATAAAACGGCTTTGTTCCTCTTTATGATGACCTTTGCTGTAATGACGCCATTAGGAACATTGCTTTCAGAAAGTTTTCCATTGCTAAAAGAATATTATACCCAGATAACCGCCGTTGTCATTGGAATTTTATTTCATATTTCGTCCACCATTATATTTGAAAGTAGCGAAGGTCACAAATTTAATATTGCTAAAGTTTCGATGATTATTTTAGGAATTGGATTGGCTTATTTTCTTTAAATACTGAGTATTCTTTTTTTATATTTGATAAATTAACTAAAAATAAAATCTATGGGAATTTTTTCTGCCTTACTTGGAAATGCTGGTGCCGTTAATCAAGAAACCTTGATTAAGGAGTATGGAAAATTACTTATTGAAGGAGAAACTATTGAATTGGGTTTTAAACTCATTAGAGACACTTTTATATTCACCAACAAACGATTAATACTAGTTGAAAAACAAGGTATTACTGGAAGCAAAATAGAATACAAATCTATTGCTTATAAAAGCATTTCGAGATTTAGCATTGAAACGGCTGGAACTTTTGACCTAGAAGCGGAATTGAAAATTTGGGTTTCCAGCGAAAGTAATCCGAGCATTGTAAAACAGTTTAACAAATCGGTAAACGTGTACGATGTTCAAACCGTTTTGGCACACCATGTTCTAAAATAAAAAAATGAGCTTTACCAAAACCACCGAACAAGCCTCCAAATACGAACATTTAGAAAAAATGTCCGTGGAAGATTTGTTGACCAATATCAACAACGAAGACAAAACTGTGCCACTTGCCGTGGAAAAAGCATTGCCACAAATAGTGTCTTTGATAAACCAGATAGTTGCTAAAATGAAACTTGGCGGCAGATTATTCTATATC
>JBILYQ010000029.1:0-11880 GCA_044377655.1 Flavobacterium sp. | reverse complement strand
TTTAAATGTTTTTGAAGGATTGACTCGTCATTTATTGAAAGAAATTAAAGGAATTGATGTAGCCGAATTTCCAAGAATAACCTATGACTACGCCATTAAAACATATGGTAACGACAAACCAGACATTCGTTTTGAAATGAAGTTTGGCGAATTAAATAACGTGGCGCAACACAAAGATTTTCCGGTTTTTAATGTTGCCGAATTAGTGGTTGGAATTGCCGCACCAAATTGTGCTTCGTATACCAGAAAAGAAATCGATGCATTAATTGATTGGGTAAAACGACCACAAGTTGGCGCATCAGGAATGGTTTATGTAAAATGTGAAGCCGACGGAACTTTCAAATCATCAGTAGATAAATTCTATGATCAGGAAGATTTGAAAAAATGGGCCGAAATCACCAAAGCAAAAGCTGGAGACATGATTTTTGTACTTTCCGGACCTTCTGACAAAACCAGAACGCAACTTTCTGCATTAAGAATGGAATTGGCAACAAGATTGGGTTTAAGAAATCCTGCAGAATTTGCGCCGTTATGGGTTGTGGATTTTCCACTATTGGAATGGGACGAAGAAAGCGGTCGTTATCATGCCATGCACCATCCGTTCACATCTCCAAAACCTGAAGACATTGAACTTATCAATACAAATCCTGGAGCAGTTCGTGCCAATGCCTATGACATGGTTTTGAACGGAAATGAAATTGGCGGTGGTTCGATACGTATACACGACAGAGATTTACAAAGTAGAATGTTCTCTTTGTTAGGTTTTTCGCCAGAACAGGCCGAAGATCAATTTGGATTTCTGATGAATGCCTTTCAATTTGGCGCTCCGCCACATGGTGGTTTGGCTTTTGGATTGGACAGATTGGTAGCAATTCTAGGTGGACAAGAAACGATCCGTGATTTTATTGCATTTCCAAAAAACAATTCGGGAAGAGATGTTATGATTGATGCGCCATCAAAAATTGACGAGACACAATTAAAAGAATTACATATCAAATTAGCCATTCAATAGAAAGGTTTTTAGCTTCAAGCAAAGGAAAATTGCTGAAAATCAATAATTTTACAAAAAAATAATACAATAACATCCATCGTATTATAATATAGATTACATTTGTAGTATTATTAATTTTTTTTTATTTCAAAATGCGCACAGGTACAGTAAAATTTTTCAATGAGTCTAAAGGTTATGGTTTCATCACAGATGATGAAACTGGAAAAGACATCTTCGTTCACGCTACAGGTATTAAATCTGAATCCCTTAATGAAGGTGATAAAGTAAGTTACGAAGAAGAAGAAGGTAGAAAAGGTAAAGTAGCAGCTCAAGTAGTAGCTATCGAAGACTAATATAGATTATTTTTTGATTACCTAGAAATTCTTAACGTCCCGAAAGTATCGGGACGTTTTTTTATGCTTAAATTTTTATTATTTAAAATCATTTTAAATAAAGTTTTTTTTGTCTTTATCTATAAACGTTTATCGATAGTTTCTTGTGTTTTAAATATTGCGATGTATATTTGTAACTATTTTAATTTTCCAAAAATTCAGATTATGCAATCCAATCAATTAGACTATTTACCAATCCTAATGCAAGCAGGTTTAGCAATAGGCTTTGTGGTTTTAACTATCATTGGCTCAAGCTTTTTAGGACCTAAAAGACATTCTGCAAGTAAAGACAAAAACTTTGAATGCGGTATTGAATCCATTGGAAATGCAAGAATTCCGTTTTCGGTAAAATATTTTTTAGTTGCCATTCTTTTCGTCCTTTTTGATGTAGAAGTGATTTTTCTATATCCTTGGGCTGTCAATTTCAAGGAATTGGGAGTAGAAGGAATGATTAAGATGGTAATTTTTATGATGCTACTATTAGTTGGATTCTTTTATATCATCAAGAAAAAAGCATTGGAATGGGAATAGCGAATTATTTTAATTTATAATTCAAAAATCCAAAAATTAGAAAAAATGAGTGATACTAAAGTAAATATGGTTGCGCCACCAGAAGGCGTTACAGGGGAAGGTTTTTTTGCGACAAAACTTAACGATGTTGTAGGTATGGCGCGCGCCAATTCACTTTGGCCATTACCGTTTGCCACTTCTTGTTGCGGTATTGAATTTATGGCAACAATGGCTTCTCACTATGATTTAGCACGTTTCGGTTCCGAAAGAGTGAGTTTTTCACCTCGTCAAGCAGACATGCTTATGGTTATGGGAACCATTTCAAAAAAAATGGCCCCTATTTTGCGTCAAGTATACGAGCAAATGTCAGAACCTCGTTGGGTTATTGCTGTTGGCGCTTGTGCTTCATCAGGCGGCATCTTTGACACCTATTCTGTTTTGCAAGGAATTGATAAAGTAATCCCTGTTGATGTTTACGTTCCAGGTTGTCCTCCAAGACCAGAACAAATTGTTGATGGCGTCATGCAATTGCAGGAATTGGTAAGAAACGAATCAGTAAGAAGAAGAAGTTCGCCTGAATATATTGAATTATTAGCTTCTTACAACCTATAAAAATGGCTTTAGAAACTACCACCATACAAGAGAAATTATCTCAAAATTTTGAAAACAATGTATTTGCATTTGAAACGCAAAAAGACATTTTCACATTCGAAGTTGCTTCAGCAGCAGTTCATGAAGTAATACAATTTCTAAAAGAAAACGAAGAATTAAATTTCCATTTCCTAACTGATTTATGCGGTATACATTATCCAGAAAATGATGATAATCATCAATTTGCGGTAGTATATCATTTGCATAATTGGATAGAAAATGTTAGAATAAGAGTAAAAACCTATTTGCCTGAAAACCCTGAATTGGAAACAATTACCGATTTATTTCTTACCTCAAATTGGATGGAAAGAGAAACTTGGGATTTTTACGGAATCAATTTTAAAGGACATCCGCAATTAAAAAGAATTTTAAATATGGATGAAATGATTTCTCATCCTATGCGAAAAGAATTTCCAATGGAAGATTCGGGAAGAACCGATAAAGATGATAGATTCTTCGGAAGAACAACGATTAATGAATAATTAACAATGAATAATTGATAATTATAAACATATAAAAGAACAAAAATTAATAGTTAATTGAAAATTATCAATTATCAATTATCAATTTTTAATTACAGATGTCAGAACTATTATTACCACCAGAGCATCGCTATGCTAAAATAATTGAGCGAAGTCGCAATGAAGACGGAAGTGAATTTACAATCTTAAATTTAGGTCCAACGCATCCAGCTACTCACGGAATTTTTCAAAACATCCTTTTAATGGATGGCGAAAGAATTATAGATGCAGAACCGACTATCGGTTACATCCATCGTGCTTTTGAAAAAATTGCCGAAAACCGTCCTTTTTACCAAATCACACCACTTACAGATAGAATGAATTATTGTTCCTCTCCTATCAACAATATGGCTTGGTGGATGACATTGGAAAAATTATTGGATATTGAAGTGCCTAAGCGCGCACAATATTTAAGAGTTATTGTAATGGAATTGGCTCGAATTACGGATCACATTATTTGTAACTCCATTCTTGGAGTAGATACTGGAGCCTATACCGGATTCCTATATGTATTTCAATTTAGAGAAAAAATATACGAAATCTACGAAGAGATTTGTGGCGCTCGTTTAACAACAAATATGGGAAGAATAGGCGGTTTTGAAAGAGACTGGTCACCAGAAGCTTTCAGAAAATTAGATCTTTTCTTAGAAGAATTTCCTGCAGCATGGAAAGAATTTGAAAATCTATTCGAAAGAAATAGAATTTTTATAGACCGAACTGCAAACGTGGGTCCAATTACCGCTGAAAAAGCAATGCAATATGGATTTACAGGTCCAAATTTGAGAGCTGCAGGCGTTGATTATGATGTTCGTGTAGCAGAACCTTATTCTTCTTATGAAGATTTTGACTTTATTGTTCCCGTTGGAAAATCAGGCGATACGTATGATCGTTTTTGTGTTCGTAATGCCGAAGTTTGGGAAAGTTTAAGTATCATTCGTCAAGCATTGGAAAAAATGCCAGAAGGAAATGTTTTCCATGCCGACGTTCCCGATTATTATTTACCGCCAAAAGAAGACGTATATCACAATATGGAATCTTTGATTTACCATTTCAAAATTGTAATGGGCGAAGTTCCAGTTCCAGTAGCAGAAGTTTACCATGCTGTTGAAGGCGGCAACGGAGAATTAGGTTTTTATCTTGTTACAGACGGAAGTAGAACGCCGTATCGTTTGCATTTTAGAAGACCTTGCTTCATCTATTATCAAGCTTATCCCGAAATGATCAAAGGCGCATTATTATCCGATGCCATCGTAATTTTATCAAGTTTAAATGTAATTGCAGGCGAATTAGACGCTTAATAATTATGGAAAGAACACAATACAAACAAGAGATACACATCACTGAAACCTTGATGAACCGCATCAATGAGTTAATCAGTCATTATCCTGCAGATAAAAGAAAATCAGCTTTATTACCCGTTTTGCACGAAGTTCAAGATGCGCATGACAATTGGTTAAGTTTTGAATTGCAAGATAAAGTAGCCGAAATTTTGAAAATTAAACCTATTGAAGTCTATGAAGTGGTGTCGTTTTACACGATGTTCAACCAAAGACCAATTGGAAAATACATGTTTGAATTTTGTCAAACTTCGCCTTGTTGCTTAAACGGAGTGGAAAATTTGATGGATTATACCTGTTCCAAATTAGGCGTAAAAATTAGCGAACCAACAGCTGACGGATTGTTTGAAGTTCGAGGAGTAGAATGTCTTGGCGCTTGCGGATATGCTCCAATGATGCAATTGGGCGATTTTTACCAAGAACATTTGACTGAAGATAAGATCGATCAGTTAATTACTGATTGTAAAGAAGGAAAAATAATATTACACGATAAATAATTATGTCAAAGAAAATATTATTAGATAAAATTAACGTTCCAGGTATCAAATCATTTGAAGTAT
This sequence comes from Flavobacterium sp., assembly GCA_044377655.1. Taxonomy (GTDB): domain Bacteria; phylum Bacteroidota; class Bacteroidia; order Flavobacteriales; family Flavobacteriaceae; genus Flavobacterium. The sequence continues at coordinate 6,918 of JBILYQ010000029.1, read as the reverse complement.
ATCGCGCTAATGGCGGATACGCTTCTGTGGAAAAAGCCCTAAAAACCCTAACGCCAGATGAAGTTGTAGAGGAAGTAAAAACTTCTGGACTTCGTGGTCGTGGTGGCGCAGGTTTCCCTGCCGGAATGAAATGGAGTTTTATTGACAAAAAATCAGGGAAACCAAGACACTTGGTATGCAATGCTGACGAGTCAGAACCAGGAACATTCAAAGACCGCTATTTGATGGAATATATTCCTCATTTATTGATTGAAGGAATGATTACTTCAAGCTATGCTTTGGGCGCAAACCTTTCTTATATCTACATTCGTGGAGAATATATGTGGGTTTATAAAATTTTGGAAAGAGCCATTGCAGAAGCGAAAGCCGCAGGTTTTTTAGGAAAAAATATTTTAGGTTCAGGTTTTGATTTAGAACTTTATGTTCACATTGGTGCTGGCGCATACATTTGTGGCGAAGAAACAGCGTTGATTGAATCCTTAGAAGGCGAAAGAGGAAATCCAAGAATAAAACCACCATTTCCTGCAGTTTCAGGACTTTGGACAAATCCAACTGTGGTAAATAACGTTGAAACAATTGCAGCCGTGCCATGGATTATCAATAATTCGGGTGCTGATTATGCTGGAATTGGAATTGGCCGTTCTACAGGAACCAAATTAATCTCAGCTTCTGGACATATTAAAAACCCTGGGGTTTACGAAATTGAATTAGGATTGAGCGTTTATGAATTCATGAATTCCGACGAATATTTGGGAGGAATGAGTTCGGACAGACCTTTAAAAGCATTTGTTCCTGGAGGAAGTTCTGTTCCAGTATTGCCAGCGAATCTAATCTACAAAACTGCAGCAGGCGAAGACCGATTGATGTCTTACGAAAGCTTATCAGATGGCGGATTTGCATCAGGATCCATGCTTGGCTCAGGAGGTTTTATCGTTTACAACGATACCTCTTGTATTGTTAGAAACACTTGGAATTTTTCAAGATTTTATCATCACGAAAGCTGTGGACAATGTTCCCCTTGCCGTGAAGGAACGGGTTGGATGGAAAAAGTATTGCACCGAATAGAAAATGGTCATGGACGTGAAGAAGATATTGAGTTACTTTGGAATATTCAAGGAAAAATAGAAGGAAACACCATTTGCCCTCTTGGAGATGCAGCAGCTTGGCCTGTGGCAGCAGCTATTCGCCATTTTAGAGACGAATTCGAATACCATATTCGTTTCCCAGAAAAAATAAAAAATAGAGATCATTTTGTTGCTGAACCTTTTTCTAAAGTCGTAATGTCATAAGGTCGAAAGTCATAAAGCAACAAAAATGGGAAAGTTTAAATCTTTTGAAGAAATTACATCTTGGCAAAAGTCTAGATTATTTAATAAAAGGATTTATGAAATTACAGAAAATATAGGTTTCAAAAGAGATTTTGATTTAGTTAGACAAATTAGAAGAGCATCAATTTCAATTTCTTCAAATATAGCTGAAGGATTTGAAAGAAACACAGATAAAGAATTTGTTTATTTTTTATATGTTTCAAAAGCATCGGCGGGAGAAGTAAGGTCACAATTATATTTAGCATTAGATTTAAATTATATTTAAATGTGTCAGATATATCAAAATTATTGAGTGGATTTATTAAATATTTAGAAAATAGTCAGAGTGTCTAAAGTCACACGACATTAAGACATTTGACATTAAGACGTTAAGACTTAAAGAAAATGAAAGTAACAATAGACGGACAGTCAATAGAAGTAGAACCGGGAACAACCATTTTGCAAGCCGCAAGAATGATTGGTGGAGAAGTTGTGCCGCCAGCCATGTGTTATTATTCAAAACTAAAAGGCAGCGGAGGAAAATGTCGTTGTTGTTTAGTGGAAGTTGCCAAAGGAAGTGAAGCCGACCCAAGACCAATGCCAAAATTAATGGCATCTTGTGTAACGGGTTGCATGGACGGAATGGAAGTAAACAGCAAATCATCAGAAAGAGTTACGGAAGCCAGAAAATCGGTGACGGAATTTTTGTTAATCAACCATCCATTAGATTGTCCCGTTTGTGATCAAGCAGGCGAATGTGATTTGCAAAATTTAAGTTTTGAACACGGAAAATCGGAAACCCGTTTTATAGAAGAGAAAAGAACTTTTGAACCAGAAGATATAGGTCCAAATATTCAATTACACATGAATCGTTGCATACTTTGTTACCGATGTGTTATGGTTGCTGATCAATTGACGGATGATCGAGTGCATGGTGTTATGGATAGAGGTGATCATTCCAATATTTCCACTTGTATTTCACATGCGATAGACAATGAGTTTTCAGGTAATATGATTGATGTGTGTCCAGTTGGTGCTTTGACGGACAAAACTTTTAGATTTAAATCGAGAGTTTGGTTTAACAAACCCTTTAATGCACATAGAGACTGCGATAAATGTTGTGGAAAAACAACCGTTTGGATGTTTGGAGACGAAATTCAAAGAGTTACTGGAAGAAAAGACGAATATCACGAAGTGGAAGAATTCATCTGTAATGGCTGTCGTTTTGACCATAAAAAAGTGGAAGACTGGGTAATCGAGGGACCAAGAAAATTCGAAAAAGACTCCGTCATCAATCAAAACAATTATACCCGAAAACTGGAAAAAGTTGAAATTGCTACTGAGAAAAATATCCTTTTAGGTAGAGATGAAGACCGTGAAAAAATTAGTATGGCCAGCGTTCCATTAGACAAACATTCAAAATCGTAAGCAATGGATAGTGCCTTAATTATAGAAAAAAGTATTGTTATTTTGGTGGTTTTTGCCCTAACCATGATTATGGCAATGTATTCCACTTATGCAGAACGTAAAGTGGCCGCTTTTTTGCAAGATCGTATTGGTCCAAACCGTGCCGGAAAATTTGGTCTTTTACAACCATTGGCTGATGGATTGAAACTTTTTGCAAAAGAAGAATTCGAACCTAATACACCAAATAAATTTTTATTTTTTGTTGGCCCCGCAATTGCGATGAGCACCGCTTTAATGACAAGTGCCGTGATTCCTTGGGGAGACAAATTACATCTTTTCGGCAGAGACATTATGTTGCAAGCCACAGATATTGACGTTTCATTATTATACATTTTTGGAGTAGTTTCCGTTGGAGTATACGGTATCATGATTGGAGGTTGGGCTTCCAATAACAAATTTTCGTTGATGGGTGCTGTTCGTGCAGCTTCTCAAATGGTGTCTTATGAAGTTGCCATGGGATTATCTATGATTGCTTTATTGATGATGACAGGAACTTTGAGCTTAAAAGAAATTTCGATCCAGCAAGCTGGAATGAATTGGAATGTATTTTACCAACCAGTTGGTTTTTTAATCTTTTTAATTTGCGCTTTCGCCGAAACCAATAGAACTCCTTTTGATTTAGCCGAATGTGAAACCGAATTAATTGGCGGATACCACACTGAATATTCTTCCATGAAAATGGGATTTTATTTATTTGCCGAATACGCTAATATGTTTATCTCATCCACAATTTTGGCTGTCCTATATTTTGGGGGTTATAATTATCCAGGAATGCAGTGGATGGTTGACAACGTGGGTGTAAATACCGCTAATATTCTTGGATTCCTTGTACTGTTTGCAAAAATATGTGGATTTATTTTCTTCTACATGTGGGTGCGTTGGACAATACCAAGATTTAGATACGATCAATTAATGAACTTAGGTTGGAAAATTTTAATTCCGCTTTCCATAATCAATATCATAATAACCGGAATTTGCATTTTAGCTTTTAAATAAAGAACAATGTCAGCATCTATTCAAACAATATCCTTGTCAGGCAGAAAAAAAATAGTTTCAAACAAAAAGATGACTTTTTGGGAAAAATTATATTTGGTAGCCATTATTAAAGGTTTGATTATTACCATCAAACATTTATTTAGAAGAAAAGTAACCATTCAATATCCTGAACAGGTACGCGAATTTAGCCCCGTATATCGTGGTAAACACATGCTGAAACGCGATGAACAAGGAAGAGAAAACTGTACGGCTTGTGGTTTGTGCGCGCTTTCTTGTCCGGCGGAAGCAATTACAATGACTGCGGCAGAACGCCAACCAGGAGAAGAACATTTATACAGAGAAGAAAAATATGCCTCCGTTTACGAAATAAACATGTTGCGTTGCATCTTTTGTGGATTATGTGAAGAAGCATGCCCAAAGGACGCTGTTTATTTAACAATTTCAAAAGAATTAGTACCGTCAAGTTACGACAGAGAAGATTTTATTTTTGGAAAAGATAAATTAGTGATGCCTTTGGAAATGGCAATTAAAAACGCACAAATTAAAAACGTGAACTAATGTCATCAATACTTATCCTATTTTATTTTTTGGCAGCCATTACTTTGGCTACCGCATTTTTGACAATTTACAGTAAGAATCCAATTCACAGTGCCATTTATTTGGTGATTTGTTTTTTCTCTATTGCTGGACATTATTTGTTATTCAATGCACAATTTCTAGCTTTAGTTCATATTATTGTATATTCTGGAGCCATAATGGTTCTGTTTTTATTCACCATCATGTTGATGAATTTGAACAAGGAAGATGAAGTCCACAAACCAAGAATAACAAGACTTGGAGCTGTTGTGGTTTTCTGTATTGCAAGTTTGGTGCTACTAACTATCTTTATCAACTCTAAACCCATTGTTGGCGATTATGATAATACGGGCCAAGATTTCCAATCGATTAAAGTATTGGGTAAAGTCTTGCTTAACGAATACATGGTTCCTTTCGAATTTGCTTCGATTTTGCTTTTGGTTGCCATGATTGGTACCGTTTTATTGTCTAAAAAAGAAAAAAAAGATAAATAACATGAATAATATTTTAAACCAAATTGGTATAGAAAATTATATTTTCCTCTCCGTTTTACTATTCTGTATTGGGGTTTTTGGGGTTTTATATAGAAGAAATGCCATCATTGTATTTATGTCAATAGAAATAATGCTAAATGCCATCAACCTTTTGTTTGTAGCCTTTTCGACTTATCATCAGGATGCTCAAGGACAAGTTTTTGTCTTTTTCTCCATGGCTGTTGCCGCTGCAGAAGTTGCCGTAGGATTGGCAATTTTAGTCTCTATTTACAGAAACCTAGGTTCGATTGACATCGATAATTTAAAAAACTTAAAAGGATAATCCCGAATGGAGAAGAATTTAGTTTTACTATTATTATTAACCCCTTTTGTTGGGTTTTTATTCAATGTTTTTTTTGGAAAAAAAGCAGGAAAAAGTATTTCCGGAATAATCGGAACGCTATCCGTAGCGGTTTCGTTTGCTGTGAGCATTTACTTTTTTATGCAATTGAACCAATCAGGAAAACCTATTGAAGTTTCATTATTTGATTGGATTTCGGTAAGTAATTTCAAGTTAGATTTTGGAATTTTATTAGACCAACTATCATTGCTTTGGCTACTGTTTATAACAGGTATTGGTTCTTTAATACATCTGTATTCCATAAGCTACATGCACGATGATGAAAATATGCATAAATTTTTTGCCTATTTAAATCTATTCGTTTTCTTCATGATAACATTGGTCGTTGGAAGCAACTTATTGGTAATGTTCATCGGTTGGGAGGGCGTTGGTCTTTGCTCCTATTTGCTTATTGGATTTTGGTATAAAAACCAACCTTATAATGATGCGGCAAAGAAAGCATTTATCATGAACAGAATTGGTGATTTAGGATTTCTGATTGGGATTTTCATCGTTGGCGCCTTGTTTTCTACTTTGGATTTTGTGGATATGAAACAAACCATTATTGGTGGTACAAGTAGCGGAAACACTTTTTGGATAGGTATTGCCGCTTTGTGTTTGTTCATCGGAGCTTGTGGAAAATCAGCACAAATACCATTGTATACTTGGTTGCCTGATGCTATGGCTGGTCCAACTCCAGTTTCAGCATTAATACACGCTGCAACAATGGTTACGGCTGGTATTTTCATGATAACAAGAATGAATTTCCTTTTTGGTTTAGATATTGACAGCGTCCATTTGGTAAACTTTATCATTGCCCTTGTTGGAGCAACTACTGCTTTAGTGGCGGCATCAATTGGTTTAATACAAAATGACATCAAGAAAGTTTTGGCCTATTCTACCGTTTCACAACTAGGATTAATGTTTTTGGCATTAGGTCTTGGTGCTTATGAAGTGGCTGTTTTCCATGTAATCACACATGCGTTTTTCAAAGCATGTTTGTTCCTTGGTTCGGGTTCTGTTATTCACGCATTACACGGAGAACAAGACATGCGAAAAATGGGTGGTTTGAAAAAAGCAATGCCAATTACTTTTTGGACCATGCTGATTTCTACTTTGGCAATATCTGGAATTTTCCCTTTTGCAGGATTTTGGTCGAAAGATGAAATCCTAATGACCGCTTTTCATGAAAACAAAATACTTTGGATAGTAGGTTCAATTGCCTCAATTATGACGGCTTTTTATATGTTTCGATTGATGTATTTGACCTTCTTCAAAACTTTTAGAGGAACGGAAGAACAAAAACATCATGTACACGAAAGTCCTCCTTTAATAACTTTTCCATTGGTTATTTTGGCCATTTTGGCTAGCATTGGCGGTGCCATAAATTTACCAGGAAGCAATTGGTTGAACCATTATTTGGAACCACTTTTCAGCAAAGCTTCGCATGAAACGCACGTTTTAGGAAACACAGAATATATGTTGATGGGAATTGCAACAATTGGTGCTTTAATCGGTATTGGAATTGCATTTACAAAATATATCAAACAAAATGTTGTGCCTAACCAAGACAGTGAAATTACAGGTTTGTCGAAAGTAATTTACAATAAATATTATGTCGATGAATTTTATACTTTCCTAATTGTAAAACCTATCAACGGTCTTTCAAATTTCTTTAGGGTAACTTTAGAACCTGCGT
>JBILYQ010000028.1:0-11921 GCA_044377655.1 Flavobacterium sp. | reverse complement strand
TTTTGCTCTAGCTTCCACAACCGCTGTTAACGTACTTTTTTCGAAATCTGCAGCGCCTTTTACAGTGTTTACTAAATTGCCAATCAAATCATTTCTTCTTTGATAGGAAGTATTAACATTACCCCAAGCTTCGTTGATGCCTTGCTCGTAGCCAACTGCTGTATTGTTAATTCCTTTCACCCAGCTGTAAATTCCAATAATCACAACTGCTCCAATAATCCAGGGTAAAAATTTTTTAAAATCCATGTTTGTTTAATTTAGTGTTTGTTATTAGTTTATTAATTGTTTTGAATGTTACAAAAATTCATATTTAAAGTTGATTTTTAATATCCGATAATTGTATTTTTATACTTTCCAGTTTGCTGATAATTTCAAATTTATCTAGTGTTTTCTTTTGCCCTTCTTTTAAATGTACTCTTGCGCCGTCTAGTGTAAATCCTCGTTCTTTTACCAAATGGTAAATTAATTGCAAGTTTTTTACATCTTCAGGGGTGAACATCCTGTTGCCTTTGGCATTTTTCTTTGGTTTCAAAATATCAAATTCCTTGTCCCAAAAGCGTATCAAAGAAGCGTTTACGTTAAAAGCCTTGGCCAATTCGCCAATGCTGTAATATCTTTTGTCTGGTTGTAAATCTATTTGCATTAGTCTAGAGATTGGTTTTCTTGGTTAGCTAGTTTTGAAATGGCTACATATTCTGCTGCCGATATGTTTCCGTAATAAAAATTCAATGGGTTGACGACTTTGCCGTCTTTGTGCACTTCATAATGCAAATGTGGCGCCTCGCTTCGTCCAGTGCTTCCTACATAGCCAATGACATCGCCACGTTTTACTCGTTGTCCAGGTTTGCATTTGTATTTGCTTAAATGGGCATAAAGCGTTTCATAGCCATAACCATGTCGCAGTACAATGTGGTTGCCATAACCCGAAGCGCTATTATCTGCTCTTGCTATCACACCATCACCAGCGGCAAAGATAGGTGTTCCTGTTTTTGCTGTAAAATCCATGCCTTCATGCATTTTTCGAGCTTTGGTAAATGGATCGCTTCGATAGCCAAAACCAGAGGCCATTCGCTTCAAATTCTCGTTTTTTACGGGCTGTATCGCAGGGATTGCTGCCAGTAATTTATTTTTTTCTTTAGCCAGTTTCAATATTTCATCCAACGATTTGGATTGAATAACCAATTCTTTCGAAATCACATCTACTCGTTTTGAGGTATTGATGACCAAATCGGAATTGTTATAACCTTCCAGCTCTTTATAGCGATTGACGCCTCCAAAACCTGCTTTGCGTTGCTCATTTGGGATGGGCGATGTGTTGAAATATACCCGGTATAAATTATTATCTCGGTCCTCAATACTAGCCAAAACCTCGTCTATCTGGTCCATCTTCTTGTTTAAAATGGCATAGCGCAACTTCATGTTTTCAATCTCGCGCGATTGCAATTTGTCTTTTGGCGTTTCAAAGAACGGGGTGTTCAGCAAGGTGACAAAACACAGCAAACCAAATAAGGCGGAAGAAACAATAAACAGCGCAATATATCCAAATCGCTCCCCTTTTTTAAGCTTGATTTTTCGGTATGCTAAGTTTTCAGAATCGTAATAATATTTTACCTTCGCCATTTCTTAAAATATACTATTTTTGTGCTTGATTTAAAAGCCAACTTTTGTTATACGAACAAATTTAAGAAATGTTTCAATCCAATCAGTTTTTTGATAGAAACTTTAAACAAAATAATTGTTCATTAGCCATCACAGCAGTACAGTAACTGCTTTGCGCTTTTCAGAAATTTTAAACCATAATAGCAAACCATCGAATAAACGACAATATGAAATCACAAGACATACGGAAACAGTTTTTACAATTCTTTGAATCCAAAGGGCATTTAATCGTTCCGTCAGCGCCAATCGTTTTGAAAGATGACCCTACTTTGATGTTCAACAACTCGGGAATGGCCCAATTCAAGGAATACTTTTTGGGAAACGGGACACCAAAAAGCAAAAGAATTGCCGATACCCAAAAATGTCTTCGTGTGTCAGGTAAGCACAATGACTTGGAAGATGTAGGTTTTGATACCTACCATCACACCATGTTTGAGATGCTTGGTAACTGGTCTTTTGGCGATTATTTCAAAAAAGAAGCCATCAATTGGGCATGGCAATTATTGACGGAAGTCTATAAAATCCCAAAAGAAAACCTCTACGTTTCTGTTTTTGAAGGAAATCCAGAAGAGAATGTGCCGTTTGACCAAGAATCGTGGGATATCTGGAAAGGTTTGATTGATGAAGACCGAATTATTTTGGGTAACAAAAAGGATAACTTCTGGGAAATGGGCGACCAAGGTCCGTGTGGTCCATGTTCCGAAATACATGTAGATATTCGTTCAACCGAAGAGAAAGCCTTGGTTTCTGGCAAAAGCCTCGTGAATAATGACCATCCGCAAGTGGTGGAGATTTGGAACAACGTTTTTATGGAATTCAATCGTAAAGCGGATGGCTCCTTGGAAAAACTACCAGCACAACACGTGGATACTGGAATGGGATTTGAGCGTTTGTGCATGGCTTTACAAGGAAAAACATCCAATTATGACACCGATGTTTTTACACCACTTATCGAAAAGCTAGAAAAGATAACGGCCACAAAATATACTTCGGATGATATTAAAAATATCTCCGATGAACAAAACAAAACTAATATTGCCATTCGTGTAATTGTAGATCACGTTCGTGCGGTGGCATTTGCTATTGCTGACGGACAATTGCCGTCCAACACTGGCGCGGGTTATGTAATTCGCAGAATTTTGCGTCGTGCCATTCGTTACGGCTTTACATTTTTGAATACCAAAGAACCTTTTATCCATCAATTAGTGGCCGTTTTGGCGAACCAAATGGGCGATTTTTTCCCGGAAATAAAAGCCCAACAGCAATTCGTTACCAATGTAATCCGTGAAGAAGAAGCTTCCTTTTTGAGAACTTTAGACCAAGGATTGCAATTGTTGGATAACGTCATCACACAAACCAAAGGTTCGGAAGTTTCAGGAGTGAAAGCGTTCGAATTGTACGATACTTTTGGTTTTCCAAAAGATTTGACCGCCTTGATTTTGAAAGAGAAAAATATGTCGTTTAACGAAACCGAGTTCGACGTATCGATGCTGGAACAAAAAACACGTTCTCGTGCAGCATCCGAAGTTTCTACTGAAGATTGGTCGGTTTTGATTCCGGGAAATGTGGAAATATTCGTGGGGTATGACCAAACGGAAAACGACGTTAAAATCACGCGTATCCGTAAAGTTAATTCTAAAAAAGATGGAATTCTGTACCAAATCGTTTTAGACAGCACACCTTTTTATCCAGAAGGTGGCGGACAAGTGGGTGATAAAGGAACGCTAGTTTCTGCTAACGAAACGATTGATATCATTGATACAAAAAAAGAAAACAACTTGATTTTGCATTTTGCAAAACAACTTCCACAAAACATAAATGCGAGTTTTGTTGCCAAAGTAAATACCGATTTAAGAACATCAACGTCTAAAAACCACTCAGCTACACATTTGATGCATTTGGCTTTGCGAACCATTCTTGGCACGCATGTAGAGCAAAAAGGATCGTTGGTGAATTCGAATTACTTGCGTTTTGACTTTTCGCATTTCGCAAAGGTTACGGAGGAAGAATTATATCAGGTAGAAGCAAGCGTAAATGCTCAAATTGAAGCGCAATTGCAATTGGTAGAACATAGAAATATTCCAATCAAAGAAGCGTTGGATAAAGGAGCGATGGCACTCTTTGGTGAAAAATATGGTGATACGGTTCGTTTAATTGAATTTGGCGAAAGCAAAGAACTTTGTGGCGGTATCCACGTCAAAAACACTGCCGAAATTTGGCATTTCAAAATCATTTCTGAAGGTGCGGTGGCAGCTGGAATTCGTCGTATTGAAGCTATCACCGGCGATGCCGTGAAGGATTTCTTTTCGCAACAAGAAAGTGTTTTGGATACTATTAAAGAAACATTGAAAAATCCTCAAGATACTGTTAAAGCGGTGGTTTCATTACAAGAGGATAATGCCAAATTAAAAAAGCAGATTGAGCAATTACTGAAAGAGAAAATTGAAGGGATAAAAAATACTTTAGTGGCAGATTTCCAAGAAATAAACGGAATTAACTTTTTATCAAAACAAGTTGATTTATCAATGAGTGCAACTAAAGATTTGGCTCAGGCGATTGGAAGTTTTAAACCAAATTCATTTGTAGTTTTGGCATCAGTTGAAGACAATCAGCCCAGCATTCATTGTTATATTTCCAAAGAATTGGTGGCGCAAAAAAGCCTAAACGCGAATGTTGTAATTAAAGAATTATCCAACCATATTGATGGAAATGGTGGCGGACAACCATTTTTCGCCTCTGGAAAAGGTAAAAATGTTGCCGGTATTAACGAAGCTTTAGAGAAAGCCGTTGATTTTATTAAATAGCAAACCACCATGCAATTCACAACCCAAATACCTATTCCAAAAAGTAATCATCCTATAGATTACAATTCCAAAATTGTGTCGTTGGGTTCTTGTTTTGCCGAAAACATCGGAGAGAAATTCGATTATTTCAAGTTTCAAAATACAGTCAATCCATTCGGGATTATTTTTAATCCAGTAAGTATTGAAAATATTATTTCGAGAGCGGTTAATCAAAACTATTTTACCGAGAAAGATGTTTTTTTTCACAATGATTTATGGCATTGCTATGAAGTGCATTCGGAGTTGAGCTATCAGGACAAAGCTGTTTTGCTTGGCAACTTGAATCAAGCCATTGCCCAAATGCACGATTTGATAACCACGGCTACTCATGTTATCATTACCTATGGCACTTCGTGGGTTTATAAATTAAAAGCCACCCAACAAGTTGTTGCTAATTGTCATAAAGTACCGCAAAATCAGTTTGACAAAGTGCTGCTCTCTGTGTCGGAGAATGAGCAGGCTTTAGCCAATACGCTTGCCTTGATTGCTCAGTTTAACCCTCATTGCAGCGTTATTTTCACTGTTTCGCCCGTGCGTCACATCAAGGATGGATTTGTGGAAAACCAACGCAGTAAAGCCCACTTACTAAGTGCCATCCACGAAATGGTCAATGGTCAATCAACCAATGTTACTTATTTTCCTAGTTACGAGATTATGATGGACGAACTGCGCGATTATCGGTTTTATGCCGATGACATGCTGCATCCAAGCGTTATGGCGGTAGATTATATTTGGGAACGTTTTTTTTTAACGCAAATAGCACAAGCAGTTTATCCAGTAATGGAAGAGGTTGAAACGATTCAAAAAGGATTAGCACACCGTCCTTTTCATCCTGACACGGATAGCCATCGGAAGTTTTTAGAGGTTCTTACCAAGAAAGCCGCTGCCTTGCAAGCCAAGTATCCACACATGAGATTGTAGCTCAGCCATTCATTATCAAATAAAAAAAACGTGAAACTTTGTGGCTTCACGTTTTTTTGTTGTATTCAAGGAGCGATTATTGTATGTTTTCGCCTCTGAATTGTCCTTCGGTTACGATAATTGTTCCACCGTTTCCGTCTTCACCTGTGAAAGAGAATGTTCCTTTGATGACATCTGCATCGACTTGTGTTATGGTGATGGTTCCTGTTTCGTTATCTGAAGAGGCATCGGTGTCAAAGTTGGTATAGGATCCGTTGTATGAATCTACGTTTGATGGTTCGTCAGTGATGGTATACGTTCCATTTGCAACAGCAAGTGGCAAGTATAAAGATACGGTTTCGTTTGTTACGTCATTGACAGCCGTTATTGATTTGCTAAAAGAGTTGATTACAAAAGGGTCTGTTGAGGTGAATTGCACACCGTTTACTTTGCATTTTAGGTAAAATGTAGTGTCGTTGTTGTTGGTGTTGTTGTCATCATCTGACCCGCCACAGTTTACAAATAATGCTGAGGTGATAGTTAGTAATGCAATGGCGATAATGCTTTTTAATTTTTTCATTTTTTTTTTTTTAAATTAGGTGCAAATATACTTTTTTTAGTCGTTTTTGCAAATGTTTGATTTTTTGAGGCTGTGATTGTTCTTTTACATTGGGTGGGTGTATTTTTTGTTTATTTATACTTGTTAGTAAACTACTATAATTGCAGATTTAGTTTTGTATTTTTGAAACTTCACCCACGGAGTACAACTTTGTACAACGGTGGACACCAGTAAAACAATCATTATGTTATTATTCAATTCTCGTTACTTTAGTCTGACTGTTTTGTTTTTTAGCATTGAGGTTTTGATTGCTCTTTATGTCAAAGACCGTTTCGTTAGGCCTTATCTTGGGGATGTTTTGGTCGTTATTTTGTTGTATTGTTTTTTAAAGTCTTTCTTTAAAATAAAGGTTTTGACTGCTGCGTTTGGGGTGTTGGTTTTTGCTTTTGCCATTGAGTTCTTGCAGTATTTGCAGGTTGTTATTTTTCTTGGTTTAGAAAATTCTAAAGTGGCTAGAACGGTGCTTGGCACTTCTTTTTCATGGGAGGATTTGCTGATGTATGTTGTTGGTCTTGCCGTTGTGCTTGTGGCGGAAAGGGTTTGTAACAAAAAAGAACTACTGGCAAAATCACTACCCAACGGCTGGCTTAGGGTGTTGCTAGTAGCTCTTGTGTGTGTCTTGGCAACCTCTTGCAAATGCGAGGACGAGTACAAACAGTTGCTGCCCGAGGAGCGCGAGTTGGTGGGGTTTGAAGTTAACGATACCTTTAGGCTCAAGCAACTTAGCTCGGGCGACACGCTGCTGTTTACCGTTACTGACAAGGAAATTCAATCAATTAGTGATGAACCCAACGAGTCGTCTTTTATTTCTTTTGGCAACAGTTGCAATGCTACTACATATACCGAACGAGGGTATTATCGATTTGTAGAGGCTTCTAATTGTTATGTGGGCGAGTTTTCTGTTGCCCAAAACGGTGCTGACGGCTTTGCTTTTAACGGGTATTTGAGCGGTTGTTTTGGCCCTTCCGATTTTTTATATGAGTACCAAAACGAGTTTTTGCAATTTGCCGATATTGAAGGCGTTGTTTATCCTGATGTGTATCTTCTTAACCGTTTTCCTTCTGTGCTTTATTATTCTAAAGAGAAAGGGATTTTGAAAATTGTTGAAAACGGTGTTACTGAGTTTGTTATTGTGGAGTAGGTTTTAGGTAGTAGGCAAAAGGCAAGAATAGGAAGGTATAAGTAATGAGTAAAAAGTTGGTTTAACTGTTTTTTTAATCATTAAAAAGGCAAACAAAATAACATGTAGTAAGAAGTTTTTTTGAATATTCACTTCATTATAATTTACCCTGCAAACTTTCCCAACCGCCACCATTCATTACTTCTATTCCATTATTTTTCAAAATTGATGCGGCTTGAGCACTTCTCATGCCACTTCTGCAACAAACAATGATTGGTTTTTGAAACTTTTTGATTGTTTCGACAGATGCCGAAATAGTATCTAATGGCATATTTTTAGACCCTTTTATATGTCCTTCTCTAAATTCGCTGGTGGTTCTAACGTCAACAATGACAGCACCTCTTTCCATAAACTCTTTTATCCCTTCCGATTTATTACCAAAACCCAACATGCTAAATAGTCCCATGATTTCATATTTTATTTGGCAAAGGTAGGATTTCAAATAGATTTAATTTGTAACAAAAGTTACGCTCTGAAAATAAAATAATTCTATATTTGAAACTATGAAACCCATTGATCGCAAAACCGAAATAATAAGCATTGCAGCCAAATTGTTTAAAGAGAAAGGATACAGTGCCGTTACCATGCGTGACATAGCGCAATCTATGGATATAAAAGCAGCAAGTTTGTACAACCATATCACTTCCAAGCAAGAGATTTTGGTTTTGATTGTCATCGAAATTGCCGAAGAGTTTACCAATTCCATGGCACAAATTGTGCTTTCGGAGGAAACAACCATTAAAAAATTGGAACGGGTAATCCAACTTCATATCGATATTACGCTACGTAATTCGGATGCATTAGCTTGTTTGAACAACGATTGGATGCATTTGGCCGATTATGACTTGGCTTATTTTATAAAAATGCGCGAAGAATATGAATCCAATTTCAGAATCATTATTAAAAAAGGTATCGCAGAAGGCGAAATTAAAAACCTCAATCCCGAAGTCATCATCTTTTCCATTCTCTCCACACTCCGAACGCTTTACCTTTGGTATGGCAAGAAAAAAAGTATGAACGCCACTGTCCTTAAAGCAGACATGATACAAGCGCTCTTAAACGGAATTGTCTGATTTTTTGCTGTAATTATTACATTATTCGTTTGTTTTGAATGGTTTTTTTGTGTCTTCTCCATTTTTTCAATCGTTGTAGTTCCATTTTAATAAATAATACTTAAATTTGCATGATAGGCTAACGGTTGTTAGTTTGATTTAAAATTAGTTTATGTCGAAATTTCATAGCATCAAAATACTTGATATTCATAGGGAAACAAAGGACTGCTCTGTGATAACTTTTGAAATCCCAGAGGGATTGAAGAACGATTTCATGTATACACAAGGACAACATTTAACCTTGAAAGCAACCATTGACGGGCAGGAAGTGCGCCGATCGTATTCTTTGTGTTCAAGCCCAGCGGAGCACAAATGGCAAGTGGCGGTCAAGAAAATCAACGGTGGATTGTTCTCATCCTTCGTGAACGACACATTAAAGAAAGGAGATTTTTTAGATATAATGCCGCCTAATGGGGTGTTTTTTACAGAGGTCAGTTCTTCAAATTCTAAAAACTACATTGCTTTTGCAGCAGGAAGCGGCATAACGCCGATACTTTCCATTATCAAAACCCATTTGGCCCTGGAGCCCAAAAGCACTTTTAAGCTTTTTTATCTCAATAGAACCGTAAAATCAATTATCTTTAAAGAAGAAATTGAGTTGTTGAAAAACAGGTATTTAGGAAGGTTTGAGATTTTCCATTTCTTGACAAAAGAACATAGAAATATTGAACTGCTCAACGGAAGATTTACAAAGGAAAAATTACAAATCCTGACAGATAAAATCATCGATGTGCCTTCTACTGACGAATGTTTCATTTGCGGGCCAGAAGAAATGATTTTCCTTATCAGAGATGAATTAGTTGCTGCTGGATTGCCTAAAGAGAAAGTGCATTTTGAGCTATTCACCACCGGAAATTCGGATGAAGACAAACAGCGAATTAATAAAATATTGGAACACAAAGTCGAAGGAACGGAAGTGACAATACTTGACGGAGGAAAAGAATTCCATTTCACCATGGAAGACGATTTTGACAACATCCTTGATGGCGCTTTGGCTGCCGGTGCCGATTTGCCCTTTGCCTGTAAAGGCGGGGTTTGCAGCACATGTCGTTGCAAAGTCATTGAAGGTACTGTGGAAATGAAAGTAAATTATGCCCTTGATGAAAATGAAGTGGCTAAAAACTATATATTGAGTTGTCAAGCGGTTCCTACTTCCAAAAGGGTAGTGGTCGATTTTGGCGCTTAAAAAAACAAATAACTGATTTATTAATTACAAAGTAAAAGGCTATGTCCGAAAAAGAAGTTAAGAACCTTGAAGAAATCTTTGATGCACGCATCGCAAGAGACGAAAAAATAGAACCAAAAGATTGGATGCCCGAAAAATATCGAATTACACACATTCGCCAAATTTCGCAACATGCACATTCCGAAATCGTAGGGATGCTTCCAGAAGGAAACTGGATTACCCGCGCCCCATCGCTTAGAAGAAAAATATCTTTATTGGCCAAAGTGCAAGACGAAGCTGGACATGGATTGTACCTTTACAGCGCCTGCGAAACATTGGGTGTTTCTCGTGAGGAGCTTTACGATCAATTACATTCTGGCAAAGCAAAATATTCTAGTATATTTAATTATCCAACAATAACTTGGGCCGATATGGGCGCTATCGGTTGGTTGGTTGACGGCGCTGCTATCATCAATCAAGTGCCGCTAACAGCAACCTCTTTTGGACCATATGCTCGTGCAATGGTGCGTGTTTGTAAGGAAGAAAGTTTTCACCAACGTCAGGGATTTGACATCATGATGACGTTGGCAAAAGGTTCCGACGAACAAAAAGAAATGGCACAAGACGCTTTGAATCGTTGGTGGTGGCCATCTTTAATGATGCTAGGGCCAACAGACGCCGAGTCGGTGCACACAGAACAATCCATGAAATGGAAACTCAAACGAAAAACAAATGACGAATTGCGCCAACAATTCGTAGATCAAACCGTGCCACAAGCCAATTTGATTGGACTAACCATTCCCGACCCGAATTTAAAATGGAATCCCGAAACAAAACGCTACGATTTTGGGGAAATGGATTGGGACGAATTTTGGCAAGTGGTAAAAGGACACGGACCTTGCAACAAAGAACGAATCTCGGCAAGAAAAAACGCTTGGGACAACGGGAAATGGGTGCGCGATGCCGCCATGGCTTATGCTGAAAAGAAAGAGAATAAAGAAGTAAAACAAGCAGTATAAAACGAAATAATTATGAAAAACTGGCCTCTTTGGGAAGTATTTATAAGAAGTAAAAACGGATTGGAACACCGCCATTGCGGTAGTCTTCACGCAAGTGATGCAACGATGGCATTGGAAAATGCTAGAGACGTCTACACCCGAAGAATGGAAGGTGTAAGTATTTGGGTAGTGCCAACAAATCAAATCACGGCTTCTAACCCGGATGATAGTGCAGAATTATTTGATCCTGCAAAAGATAAAGCTTACCGTCATCCCACGTTTTATGAATTGCCGGACGAATTAAAACACATGTAAGATGCAAAACAATTTAGTGCAATACATATATGGCATAGCGGATAACGCGCTATTATTAGGACAACGTTTGGGAGAACTTTGTGGTCATGGCCCGAGTTTGGAAACAGATATTGCCATGACTAATATTACGCTGGATTTGCTCGGTCAAACCAGAAGTTACTATCAATATGCCGCCAAAATTTTAGGAGGCAATGCTACCGAAGATACCGTTGCGTTCCTGAGAAAAGAAAGAGAATACAAAAACGTCTTGCTGGTAGAACAACCCAATACCGATTTTGCCTATTCCATCACAAGACAATTTCTGTTTGATATTTTTCACTTGGCGCTATTGGAGGCGTTAGAAAATAGCAAAGATGAAACGCTAGCGGCCATCGCCAAAAAAAGTATCAAAGAGGTGCGCTATCACGCCCGTTTTTCTACGGATTGGATTTTGCGTCTAGGCGACGGAACATTAGAAAGCAAAGAAAAAATGCAAAATGCCATGGATTATTTATGGGCCTACACCGATGAGTTATTTCATCAAACGGATGCCGATAAAGCTATGGTTGCCGAAGGTGTCGGGGTGGATGTCGCTAAACTGAAAGCTCCATTTTATAAAAAAATAAGTGAGGTTCTTGACGAAGCTACCTTGCAAACGCCCACCTTAGAATATTTTCAAAAAGGAGGAAAACAAGGTATTCATAGCGAGTATATGGGCTATTTGATAGCTGATTTGCAATACATGCAACGAACGTATCCCAACATGAACTGGTAAGTAATGACAGTGTCCCAATCCCATATTGATCAAAAACTATTCGAAATTCTGGAGACGGTTTCCGACCCGGAAATTCCAGTACTTTCAATTATGGAAATGGGCGTGGTTCGTTCTGCAACAATAGTTAACGGCATTGTTGAGGTCGTCATTACACCAACCTATAGCGGTTGTCCCGCCATGGACGTCATTGGCGACGATATCGAAAAAGCATTTAAAGAAAAGGGTTTTGAAACCAATGTAAAGTTGGTTCTTTCTCCAGCTTGGACCACCGATTGGATTACACCAAAAGGAAGAGCAGCATTGGAAAAATATGGAATTGCTGCACCATTGAATGCCGATGCCGACAAAGACGCTTTGTTGGGAAATAAAAAAGTAG
>JBILYQ010000226.1:0-4063 GCA_044377655.1 Flavobacterium sp. | reverse complement strand
TTCTATTTACATACAACAACAAATCATTCAATTACTACTTCGTAAAGGTTGCCGAATGGCACAAGCTGGAGAATTTACCTTACGTTCATTTTTAAATGGCAAAATGGATTTGTCACAAGCCGAAGCTGTTGCCGATTTAATCTCTTCCGATAACGAAGCCAGTCATCAAATTGCGATGCAACAAATGCGTGGCGGTTTTAGCAGTGAAATTTCAAAATTAAGAGAAGAACTATTAAATTTTGCTTCACTAATAGAACTCGAATTGGACTTTGCAGAAGAGGATGTCGAATTTGCTGACCGAACCCAATTCAAAGAATTATTGAAGCGAATTGAATTTGTATTAAAACGTTTAATCGATTCATTTGCCGTTGGAAATGTTATAAAAAATGGTATTCCCGTTGCTATTGTTGGTGAACCCAATGTTGGGAAATCAACTTTACTCAATGCTTTGTTAAATGAGGAACGCGCCATTGTGTCGGAAATTGCAGGAACAACACGAGATACCATTGAAGATGAATTAGTCATCAACGGAATAGGATTTAGATTTATTGATACGGCAGGAATTCGAGAAACGAAAGACGTAGTGGAAAGCATCGGTATAAAAAAAACGTTTGAAAAAATAGAACAAGCCCAAGTTGTGATTTATCTAATTGATAGTTCTCAATTATCATTGGATAATGAAAACTTAAAAGAAGTTCAAATTGAATTGGAGAAAATTAAAAACCAATTTCCCTTAAAAGCATTATTGGTAATTGGAAACAAAGCAGACAAACTTTTGGAAACAGAGATTTTAAATCTTACTGCTCAAATCCCTACTATTTTATTACTTTCGGCCAAAGAAAAACAGGGTATTGACGATTTAAAAGACAAATTAATTTCCTTTATAAATACAGGTGCTTTGCGCAATAATGAAACCATTGTGACCAACACGAGGCATTATGATTCACTGTTGAAAGCATTAGATGAAATCCAAAAAGTAAAATACGATTTACAAACTAATTTGTCCTCCGATTTGATGGCAATAGACATAAAACAAGCCTTATACTATTTTGGAGAAATAACTGGAGAGGTGACTAACGACGAGCTTCTAGGTAATATTTTCGCTAACTTTTGTATCGGCAAATAAAACAAAAAAACATGACAAATTCAACTGAAAAAAAAGGGGTTTACACTGGAATTATTGAAAAAGATGCAAATGGAAACTTCTTCTGTGGCGAATATCTTTTGGATTATAAAACGGTAGCGTCCAAATTCCAAATTGGAGATAAAATCACCATCAAAAGCATAATCGAAAACCCAAGTGACATCTCTTATGGAACCTATCCTAAGAAAACCAAAAACTTTGCGCTTTTCAATCTAAAGCCATAAAATTGGACAATTAAAATCTTTATTTTAAAAATTTAATAAAAAAATGTACCTTTGCAAAAAATTTGACTTTTCAAATAAAAGTTACAAGTAGTATTATTTTATGAAAAAAATTAACGAGTACCGTAAACTGTTGAACGTAGAAAAAACGGCAGAACTAAAAGAGTTGAAGACAGTTTATCGCAATGCGATGAAAGAATCGCATCCTGATAAATTTTCAGGTGATGAAGCTGGTCTAAAAATAGCAGAAGAAAATAGTAAATTAATCATTGAGGCATATCATTTTCTAGTGAGTATTAATCCTGAAACGATTAAAGCTAATTTACCTGAATATACAGAAACTATTGCTACTTCAACAATTACAGACTATAAATTTGTGGAAGGAAGATTAATTATCAACTTTTCAAACGGTAGCGTTTACGAATACATCAGTGTTCCAAGAGCAATTTATGTAAAAATGGTTAACGCCGATTCTCCTAATAGATTTGCAAAAAGACACATTTTGAATGCTTACACTTGGAGAAAAACTATCAATCAAGAATAGTTCTTTTTGACATTATAAAAAAAGGGTTTAGAAATTTCTAAACCCTTTTTTATTGTTATAATTTATTGATATAGCTACCAAAAACATCTTTAAATTGATAGCCATTTTCAAATCGGTCTTTGCTCAATTTGTCATATTCTACCAAAGCCCAAAGAACAAACTCTTTCATGAAATACTTGTCTTCTGGTAAAATTTGGGGTTGGAATTTCTTGATTAAAATCTCCAAAGGCGCCACATCGTCCAAAATGGATTTGTAATCTTCATCAGAACAATCGTCTAATAATTCAAAACCACTGGCAAAAAACCATTCCAAAGTATCAGAATAAGGTGTTTTCTCGTCGGCCTTTTCCAGTTTTTCTATTTTTGGGAAATAACCTGGGAAAAAAGTATGAATAGCATCGCCAATTAAATGTTGAGCAACAACTGCCGCGCCTTCTTGTTCGCCTTCATAAACCAATTCTACTTTCCCAGTAATAGCTGGAATAATTCCCATAAAATCGGACAAACGCAACGTGGTTTTATTAGCTCCCGATTTTAAAGCGCGACGTTCGGCGGTACTCAATAAATTCTCGTAGGCCGTAATACTCAATCGAGCGGAAACGCCACTTTTGTTGTCAATATATTCGCTTTCACGCGCTTCGAAACTTATTTGTTCTAATAAATCTTTGGCCAAACTCGGCACATAAACCAAATCGCTTTGTTCCTTGTCTAGCTTTGCTTCTTGCTCTGTAATTGTTCTTGCAATGGCAATAGTATCCGGATAGTGCGTTAGGATTTGAGAACCAATTCTGTCTTTTAATGGTGTTACAATACTGCCACGATTGGTGTAATCTTCTGGATTTGCGGTGAAAACAAATTGCATATCAAGTGGCATTCTTATTTTAAAACCACGAATTTGGATATCGCCTTCTTGCAAAATATTGAACAACGCCACTTGAATTCTGGCTTGCAAATCGGGTAATTCATTGATGACAAAAATGCAGCGATTGGCGCGAGGAATCATTCCAAAATGAATAACTCGGTCGTCAGCATAGGATAATTTCAAATTAGCAGCTTTAATTGGGTCTACATCGCCTATTAAATCGGCAACGGTAACATCTGGCGTAGCCAATTTTTCGAAAAAACGTTCGCTTCTATGTATCCATTTTATGGGTGTTGCATCGCCATTTTCAGCAATTAAATCTTTTGCAAAACGCGAAATAGGATTTATTGGATCATCATTGATTTCCGAACCTTCAACAATGGGTATGTATTCATCTAATAACTCAATCATCTTGCGCGCTAATCTCGTTTTAGCTTGACCGCGAAGACCTAATAAATTGATATTATGTCGCGATAAAATAGCGCGTTCCATTTCAGGAATAACGGTATTTTCAAATCCGTGAACACCTTCAAATACAAGTTTTCCCGATTTTATTTTCTCCCGAAGGTTATTGCGCAATTCGTCTTTGATACTTTTGGAAATGTATCCTGATTTTTTTAATTCTCCGAGTGTTTCTATGTTTTCTGTTTTCATGTTTTCTTCTTTCTTCTTTCTTCTTATTTTATCTTCTTCTTTCTATTCGTTTCATAATCTTCAAAAATCATTTCGCCCAATCCTTTTAATCCCGTGTAAAATGCTTTCCCTTGATTTGCTTCGGTGAAATGATTAACAAATTGCTGTAAATAAGGATCGTTAGCAATCATAAACGTAGTTATAGGTATGTGCAATTTTCGGGCTTGTTGTGCTTGATTATAACATTTATCCACTATGTATTCGTCCAAACCATTACTGTTCATATAATAGGTTCCGTCTTTTTCGCGGACGCAACTTGGTTTCCCATCAGTAATCATGAAAATTTGCTTGTTGGTATTTCGTTTTCTGCGAAGAATATCCATTGCTAGTTGCAAACCCGCAACAGTATTGGTATGATAAGGACCAACTTTAAGATATGGCAAATCTTTTATAGCAATTGTCCAAGCATCATTTCCAAAAACGAGAATGTCCAACGTGTCTTTTGGATAACGTGTTGTGATTAATTCGGCCAACGCCATCGCTACTTTTTTGGCAGGTGTAATTCGGTCTTCGCCATATAATATCATGCTGTGGCTGATGTCAATCATTAAAACAGTTGACATTTGGGATTTAAATTGGGTTTCTTCTACCAC
Source organism: Flavobacterium sp. (assembly GCA_044377655.1). Lineage (GTDB taxonomy): Bacteria > Bacteroidota > Bacteroidia > Flavobacteriales > Flavobacteriaceae > Flavobacterium. Next base: position 6 of record JBILYQ010000226.1, on the reverse strand, counting down.
CAAATC
>JBILYQ010000225.1:0-4090 GCA_044377655.1 Flavobacterium sp. | reverse complement strand
AATAGGATTAACACAATCATGGAAAACTTCGCTGTCATGGGTTTGGCAATTTGAAATACAAAGGTACAAATGTAAAAGTAAATTTCAGCAACTGTATGTGTTTCAGAATTATAATTTTGTTAAAAAAGAATGGCTTTAATTTTCCAAAAGCACAGTTACGAAAACGTTATATTTGTGCTTTAAAAATCAATCAGATGAGTACGAAAATTTTAATCATTGGCGCTTGCGGACAAATAGGAACGGAGCTAACGCATAAATTACGAGCAATTTATGGCGTGGAAAATGTAATCGCATCCGACATCAGAAAACTCAATAATGACGTCGTAAATTCGGGTCCTTTTGAAGTGGTGAATGCCTTGGATTTTAATCAAATTGAGCATCTTGTAGAAATGCATCAAATTACAGATGTGTATTTGATGGCGGCATTGTTATCAGCTACAGCAGAGAAAAACCCTGCGTTTGCTTGGGATTTGAATATGAATTCACTTTTTCATGTATTGAATTTGGCGAAAGCCAAGAAAATAAAAAAGATATTTTGGCCTTCGAGCATTGCGGTTTTTGGACCCACAACACCAAAGGAGAATACACCACAATACACCATCATGGAACCTTCTACAGTTTACGGAATAAGCAAGCAATCGGGTGAACGCTGGTGTGAATATTATCACAACGTTTTTGGCGTTGATGTGCGTAGCATCCGTTATCCAGGATTAATATCTTGGACTACGCTTCCTGGCGGTGGCACGACAGATTATGCGGTAGATATTTTCTACAAAGCCCTTGCTGACAAAAAATACGAATGCTTTTTGTCTTCGGAAACCAAAATGCCGATGATGTATATGGACGATGCCATCAATGCAACGATAGCTATCATGCAGACTGAATCTGATTCTGTAAAAATACGCTCTTCGTATAATCTTGCTGCGATGAGTTTTACACCAACGGAAATTGCAAATGAGATTAAGAAACACCTACCGGAATTTACGATTACTTACCAACCTGATTTCCGTCAAAAAATAGCTGATAGCTGGCCTGCAAGTATAGACGATAGTCTTGCTAGAGAAGATTGGGGTTGGAAACACAAGTTTGATTTATCCTCCATGACCGAGGTGATGTTAGAAAATCTCAAAAACAAAGAATAAAGATTATGATATGATGGGTAGTATTTTCTAGTTTGCGACTCTATAATGCCATACTTTATTTATTGGAGCGTGGTATTATTTTCTCAATGTTTCAATTAATTTATCTTCCACAGTTGCTTTTATTTTGGTTACTTCATCAGTATTACTGTTTGGGATGGTCATGGACAGTACGTAGTGTTTGATTTTCCAAATACCGTCCGTTTTTACCAATATGCCAGAACCGCGGCAGATTTTCATTTGGGTGTTTAACAGTTCGTCAAACCAAGCGGTTTCTTGATCTTTGGCGAAATAAATATTTCTTTCCAAGGCAGTGAAACTCCATGCTTTTCCTTTGTCGAAATAAGGTTTTGCAAATGCTTGGAAGGCAATTTTATTCCAGTTTTCCGTTGCGTCAGTCCCAATATAGATGGCGTCTTCCGTTAAGAAACCGAAATAGGTATTGAAATCGGTATTGGAAGCAGCATTGTGCCAAGCATCGAGTAAGTTGTTTATTTTTTCTTTTTCTTGGGCCATAATTCCGTTATGGATTGAAAACACGATTAATAATAGGATTATTTTTTTCATGGTATTGGTTTAAAAAAATCAAATTTACGCTTCCTTTTTTAAACGGGCACTTGTTTTTGTTTATATAATTTCTAGTTATAACTTTATAATAAAAGAGGGAGTTGGTTTATTTAGACTACCTTGTGCCATTACCTGTCAATTCGGGTGTTCTTATTACCAAATGGAAAACAGCTTTGAAACTCTGATAGCAAGTTATATTGAAAATAAGGTTGGCATCTCCGAACATTTCTTAAGCGATGATTTGGCTAATCATTTAAAAAATAATTTGCTTTTGCTGAATGAGGAGCAACAAATGAAAGCTGCTGGCACGGGCAACGCCGATAAGTTGACCCACAATGCCTTGATTAGAAGCGATGTTATTTATTGGCTTGATAAAAAGCACAATAATATCCATGAGAATGCTTTTTTTGTACAGATTGAAGCGTTCATTTCGTATCTAAATAGCCAGTGTTATGCTGGGATAACGGGTTATGAGTTTCATTATTCCTTGTATGAAACGGGGAGTTTTTATAAAAAGCATCTGGATCAGTTTCAGGACAATTCTAGTAGGCAGTTCTCGATGATTAGCTATTTGAATGCCGATTGGCAACCATGCGACGGCGGTGAATTGTTCATTCACCAAGCAGGTAACGATCAAAAGATTTCGCCTACCCAAGGGAAGACCGTTTTCTTTAAGAGCAATGAGTTGGAGCATGAAGTGTTGGTGACCAACGAACGAAGAATGAGCGTAACGGGTTGGCTGAAGCGAGACTGAGAAAAAAAAATGACATTTGTTTTAATAAAACAAGTGTCATTTAGATTTTTTATACTTCTGTCCTTGAGAGGGTGAAGTAATTAATAGGCTTTCTTTTTCTCAAAGGTTGTTTCCAATACTTTTTTTATTTTTTCCAAAGCACCCATGAATGCTTTTTCTGTGGTGTCGGCATAATTTGTGACAGCAACAGGCTGGCTCTTTTCGGGACGGGCTTCAATAAGACAACGTTTGTCGTTTGTTCCTGATTTTTCACTGTTTTCATCTCCAAGGTGGACTTCCAAACGGGTAATTTTATCTTCAAAACGCGCTAATGCCTTCTCTAATTCGGCAGTGAAATACGTTTCTAGTCGTGCGTGTCCATCTACGTTGTTGTCTGTGTTGATTTGTATTTTCATGGTGTATACTGTTTTTAATGTGTCCTTCAAATTTAGTCTTCGTTAGAGGGAAACCCAAATGCATTAGCAAAAAATTGTGATAAAAAGGGACAAAATCTTTAGGATAGGTACTCCATATGATGCGGTTTTTGTTTTGACAAGGAGTATTATTTCTGTTTTATTCTAGTTTTTAACATGGAAGAATCTTAGTCTAGTCAAAAACTAGAATAAAAGCATTGGTTGTGTTGTGGATTGTAGTTGCCAACGGTTCTTTTTTTCATTCTTTTTTCGTAAATTTATAGTGCTAAAAATCAAATGTTTGTTGTATGAAACGCCTCAATTTGTTTTTGATATCTCTAGTGTTGGTTTTATTGCTCGCATCTGTTTCATGCAGGCATTTAGAGGGAGAACCCATTGCTAATGTAACGCCTGTTTTGCCTATTGTTGACAGTATTCAGGAGGTTGTTCCAGCAAGGTTTGACAGCACTTTAGTGGTGTCTTTTTTTGAACAGTATCCCAAGTTGCGGTATTTACAACCTGCCATTAAAGCACTGTATCAAAACCGACATTATAAACATCTTTGGTATGACAGCAAAGGCTTGAATGAGTTTGCCTATGTTTTGTATGACAAAATCAATAATTTAGAAGAAGAAGGTGTTCCAAATGCGATGCCCTATAAGGATAAAATAGCCGCTCTTTTTGAGAGTACAGAGACATTGGGTAAACCAAAAGTGAACATGGAGTTGTTCTTGACCTCGATGTATTTTTATTATGAAGATAGGGTTTTCAAGGGATTGCCTTCTGTCAAGTCAGTAGAACTTGAGTGGTATTTGCCAAGAAAAAAGCAAACTTATGCCATCAGGTTGGACTCGTTGCTTCAAAAACCCACTCTCTTTGGAACCAAGGAAAAGGATGTTTTGGACCAATATTATCGATTGAAAACGGCCTTGCGCGAGTATCGCATTATGGAGCAAAAAGGAGGTTGGGATGCCATTGCGTTGCCGCCTAAGTTCAAATCACTGCGGTTTGGGGATACTTTGGGGATGGTATTGTCACTTCGGAAGCGGCTTGTTGTTTCTGGGGATTTGGCAGAAGACAACCAAAGCAATTTGTATGACACAGCATTATTAAAAGGATTACTGCGGTATAAAAAGCGGCATGGTTTTTCTTCAGATACCTTGTTGTTGCCTAAGCATATTAAGGATATGAATATTTCTGTTGCCGAACGGATAACGACCATCATGGTGAATATGGAG
>JBILYQ010000224.1:0-4123 GCA_044377655.1 Flavobacterium sp. | reverse complement strand
ACAATTTCTAAGTGTTTTGCCCGACAAAGAATTCCTCAATTTAGTTTTTAAAAAATTATGTAGCTTCTTTCAAATAGCGTACGGAGAAGGAATTGATGAAAAATTCAGTTTCAATTTAAACCAGTTCTGCATAAAATACAATTTTCCAACTTTGAAAGTATACAATGCCATGCAATTTTTGGACAGGCAAGGTATCATCAGTTTATCACAAGAATTCTCAGAAAAAATTTCTTTGCAATTCATAATTCCTTCAAAAGAAGTAATTCGCTATATGAGTTTGAACCCAAATGACGAGGAAATTATCTTGACCATTTTGCGAACATACCCAGGAATATATGACATGCAAACGGGATTTAACTTAGAATTGGTTGCTAAAAAATCAAATAAAGAGGAAAAAAAGGTGCTTACCCTTTTACAAAAACTTAAAGAGAAAGGGGTTATTGACTATTTTTCAAAAAACAATGATGCAACCATTACATTCAATGAAGTTAGAGAGGATGAACGAACGATTAATCGAGTGGCAAAACATCTTGTGGCACAAAATGAATTAAAAACCCAACAACTAAATTCTGTGTTGCGCTACATAAAGGAGAAATCCATCTGCAAAAACAAACTGTTATTAAACTATTTTGGCGAAATAGTAAAAGAAGATTGCGGAATTTGCTCTTATTGTATTACCCAAAAAAAAAATCCTAAAGACACCTCCACTCTTTCTGTAAAAATTATTGGATTATTAAAAATTCAAGAACTAAGTTCGAGAGATATTCAAAAGCTTGTCAAATTTCCAAAAGAGGACATTATCTTTGCATTACAAAATCTTTTGGAAAGCGACACAATAATCATAAAATCTAACAATTTATATTCGCTTAAAAATTATATACTGAAATAAATTCAGGATAAAATAAGTATACTCAGATGGAAAAATTACGTATCGTATTCATGGGAACTCCAGAATTTGCCGTTGGTATTTTGGACACTATCATAAAAAATAAGTATGAGGTAGTTGGTGTCGTCACAGCCGCAGACAAACCCGCAGGACGTGGACAAAAGATAAAATATTCTGCCGTTAAAGAATATGCCATAGCAAATCATTTAAAGTTATTGCAACCAACAAACTTAAAGGATGAAAGTTTTATAAATGAATTGAAAAATTGGAATGCCAATTTACAAGTTGTTGTTGCCTTCAGAATGCTTCCAGAAGTTGTTTGGAGGATGCCTAAACTGGGAACTTTTAATCTTCATGCGTCATTATTACCAAATTATCGAGGTGCAGCACCTATAAATTGGGCTATAATAAATGGTGAAACAAAAACCGGAGTAACCACCTTTTTTATTGATGATAAAATTGATACTGGAGCAATGATAATAAGAAAGGAATTAAAAATTGCATCCGATGAAAATGCTGGAGAACTTCACGACAGATTAATGAATTTAGGAAAAGACACTGTTGTTGAAACACTATCCTTAATTGAGAAAAACAAAGTGCTTACAACAATTCAAAAAGAAACTACAGACATTAAAACAGCTTTCAAATTAAACAAAGAGAACTGTAAAATTGATTGGACAAAATCAGCCCTAGCAATTCATGATTTAATACGTGGGTTATCACCCTATCCAAGTTCGTGGTGCTTACTTAAAGACAATGGACAAGAGTGGAATGTGAAAATTTACGACTCAAAAATAATTCCAGAACCACATAAACATCCTATCGGAAGAGTAATAGCTACTAAAAAAGAACTGAAGATTGCGGTAAAAGAGGGTTACATACAAATTCTAAGTTTACAATATCCTGGAAAGAAGAAAATGAACGCTAACGAGCTACTAAATGGGATTAGTTTTTCAGATGTGGCACTAGCAGAATAAAAGACTTAACTGAAAAACGGAGAAAAAAACGCCGAAAACAGTGTGTTTATCAACAAATAATTTAAGTTATCAACAAAAATTTGAAAAAAACATTAAAATCCTTGCGCAATAAGGAATTCCTACTAAATTTGTTTTAATTAACAAAATGTTTAACCAACAATTAATAACTAATATTATGAACAAATCAGATTTAATCGATGCCATTGCGGCTGATTCAGGAATTACTAAAGCTTCTGCAAAATTGGCTTTAGAATCACTTTTAGGAAATGTAGGCAAAACTTTGAAAAATGGAGGAAAAGTATCTGTAGTAGGTTTCGGATCTTGGTCTGTTTCTAACAGAGCTGCAAGAGATGGTAGAAATCCACAAACAGGGGCAACTATCAAAATTGCTTCTAAAAATGTAGTTAAATTTAAAGCAGGTGCTGAATTAGACGGAGCGGTTAACTAAATTTTTTAGTTTTCAATTATAAATTAAACCATGCCTAAGGCATGGTTTTTTTTACATTTTTTTTTGTTAAAAATCCTAATATATTCAGAAAAAATTACTAATTTTATTAAAATTTGTAATAAAATGATAACAGAAAAATTAAAAAAAGGCCACTTGCTTATAGCTGAGCCATCTATTATAGGAGATTTATCTTTTAATAGATCTGTAATTTTATTGTCAGAACATAACGATCAAGGCTCCGTTGGGTTTATACTAAACAAACCTTTGAATTATGGCATCCATGATTTACTTCCTGAAATTGAAGCCAGTTTTAAAATTTACAATGGCGGTCCTATGGAACAAGATAACCTCTATTTTATACACAATGTGCCTAAATTAATTACGGACAGCATTGAGATATCAAATGGCGTTTATTGGGGCGGAGATTTTGAGTTGACAAAGAAATTAATCAATGAAGGGAAAATAAATAAAAATAATATTCGCTTTTTTCTAGGATATACGGGATGGGATGCAGACCAATTAGAATGTGAAATGCACGCCAATTCATGGATTGCAACAGAAAACATTTATGCCAATAAAGTTATTGCTAAATCATCCGATACTTTTTGGAAAGAAAAAATAATTGAATTGGGAGGTGACTATCTTGTATGGTCTAATGCACCGGAAAATCCAACTTTTAATTAAACAGCATTGTATTCAATTTTTTAAGTATTCTTTCAGCAAATTGTGACTCATAGACCTTTTTACGATATTTTGTTATGGGTTGAATTCCAGTAATGACATTTGTAATAAACAATTCATCCGCTTTTTGTAATTCAAATGGAGAAATTGGCTCTTCGACAATTTCGAAATCGTCGATAGACTTTACCAACAAAAGTAGTTGCTTGCGCATTATTCCATTTAAACAACCCTCAGATATTGGCGGTGTAGTTAGTTTGTTTCCAGAGAGCATAAATAAATTACCATTGGTGGCTTCTATAACACTTTTTTCACTGTTCAACAACAGGCAACTGTCCAAATCATTTTCTTTCGCAAAAATGCTAGCAGTAACTTGAATGATTTTATTAGTTGTTTTTAGTGTGGATAATAATTGTTTTTCAACTACAAAATCTTTGTAAAGATCGACTTCAAAGTTAGAATTGGGAATGGTATAATTCAAATGTTCTATTGCTTGTGCATGAATTACAAATGAAACGCTATTTACAATAGGAGCGTAAAAACCACCTTCATTTCTAAAAACGGTAAATCGTACACGGGCAGAATTTTCAATTTTAAGATTTTTTGTCAACGTTAAAATTTGACTTTCGATATATTCCATTGTAAACCGAGCGGGAATTTCCATCCTAACAATTCGCATAGAAGCCATCAATCTAAAATAATGATCTTCAAAAAATAAAATTTTGTTATTTACAATTTTTAATGTTTCAAAAACTCCGTCACCATAAAGAAAGGAACGGTTTAAAACCGATAATTGAAATTCCGAAACTTGAAGTTCTCCGTTTAAATTAATCATAAATTAGCCCTAAAATTATAAGGCAAATATACATTTAAAAAAAGTTTTAATTTGAACCGATTACATGTTTTAAATCGGAAACTTGGTTTTCCCAAAGCAGTTTAGCCTCGTCCAACTCGTCTTCAAGTGCAAAATCAACGACCATCAAAGAAACATCCTTGGTAATCTCATCTTCAAGAATACGCAATTCGAAAAAATAATCAGTATCTTTTTTGTCATCATCTATCCATCTGAATTTTATTTTTTCACCTGTTTTTTTAGAACTAAGTCTTGCATTTTCTTCAGAGTCATTCCATATA
>JBILYQ010000027.1:0-12163 GCA_044377655.1 Flavobacterium sp. | reverse complement strand
TGTAGTTTCTGACTGGGGTTCAATGAAAGAAATGATTGCTCATGGTTATGCCAAAGACGAAAAATCCGCTGCTGAGATTGCCATTAATGCAGGTTCAGATATGGATATGGAATCGTATGTTTATGTTGAACATTTGGCAACATTGGTTAGAGAAGGAAAAGTAAAAGAAACCTTGATAGATGATTCTGTTAAACGAATTTTGAAAACAAAATTTGAACTAGGATTATTTGCAGATCCATATAGATATTGCAATGAGAAACGGGAGATGGAAACTGTGGGGAAACAAGAATTTCAGGAGGGCGTTTTAGACATGGCAAAAAAATCCATCGTTTTATTAAAAAATCAAAATGATTTACTGCCATTAAAAAAAGTAGGACAAAAAATTGCCTTGATTGGTGCTTTGGCAAATGATAAAACAAGTCCATTAGGAAGTTGGAGAATCGCTGCTGACGATAATACGGCTGTTTCTGTTTTGGAAGGAATGCAAAAATATTCAGGGAATCAGTTGACTTATGTAAAAGGGGCCGATGTGACAATAGGAAGAACACAGTTCATGTGGGAAACTAAAATAAACACAACCGATAAAAGTGGTTTTGCTGAGGCAATTGCAGTTGCAAAACAGGCAGATGTTGTTGTTTTGGTTCTTGGAGAACATGGATTACAAACTGGAGAAGGAAGAAGCCGAACAGAAATAGACATACCAGGTGTTCAACAGGAATTAATGGAAGAAATTTTTAAAGTAAATCCAAACATCGTTTTGGTTTTAAATAATGGTCGTCCATTAGCAATTCCTTGGGCGGATGAAAATATTCCATCGATTGTTGAAGCTTGGCATTTAGGAACACAAAGCGGAAATGCAATTGCTCAAGTGCTTTATGGCGATTATAATCCTAGTGGAAAATTGCCCATGACATTTCCTCGTAATGTTGGTCAAGTGCCTATTTATTATAATTATAAAAATACTGGAAGACCACTAAACAATGAGCCTGAAAGTGTCTTTTGGTCACATTATATCGATGAAAAAAATACGCCTCTTTATCCGTTTGGACATGGTTTGAGTTATTCAAAATTTGACTATTCAGATTTGCAATTAAGTTCAAATTCTTTTTCGAAAGACGGAAAAATTGAAGTGTCCATAATTATTAAGAACTCTGGAAAAGTTGTTGGAAAAGAAGTTGTTCAAATGTATATACACGATTTATTTGCAAGCGTTACTCGACCAGTAAAAGAGTTAAAAGGGTTTGAAATAATAGAATTACAGCCTAATGAAACAAAAAAAGTTTCATTTACCATTGATGAAAAGACAATAGAATTTTTTACAGCTAATCAAAAGTGGGAGGCAGAGCTTGGAGATTTTAATGTTTTTATTGGTACAAGCTCAGCTAAAACAATGCAAGCAAATTTTAAATACGCTAATTAAAAAATATGAAAAAAATCATTCTCTTTTCTTTATTCGTTGCTAATTTTTGTTTTGGACAGAATGTGAGTCGCACCTTAATTTGGGAGGAAAATTTCAATGGTTTGCAATTGGATGAAACGGTTTGGAACTTTGAACAAGGAGATGGATGCCCCGCTATTTGTGGTTGGGGAAATAATGAGCGTCAAATTTATACTAAAAAAAATCATTTTTTAAAAGATGGTAAGTTAATAATTCAAGCTCGAAAAGAAAATAATGTATATACTTCAACGCGTGTAACTACAAAAGAGAAAAAACAATTTCAATATGGAAGAATTGAGGCTAGAGCAAAGTTGCCACTAGGAAAAGGATTATGGCCTGCATTTTGGATGCTAGGTTCAAACATTTCCCAAGTAGGTTGGCCAAAATGTGGTGAAATAGATATTCTAGAATATGTTGGAAAAGAACCTCATATAGTTTTTACATCATTGCATACACAAGACAGCCATGGAAATACAATTAATACCCAAAGAACAAATTTCCCAAAAATTGAAGAAGGTTTTCATATTTATGCCATCGATTGGACAAAGGACAAAATTGATTTTTTTGTTGATGATATTTTGGTCTATACTTTCCAGCCGGAAGTAAAAAATGAAAATATTTGGCCTTACAATCAACCCTTTTTTTTACTGATTAATCTCGCTGTTGGAGGCAATTTTGGAGGCCCAGAAGTTGATGATACTATTTTTCCACAAGATTTTACTATTGATTACATAAAGGTTTATCAATAACTAAAAATACTTTATTGTCCTAAAACTGTTAAAGTTTCATGTTTTATTTGCATTTTAGAATAAAATTATGTTAAATTTGGTTATTATAAAACCCCTTAAATAACGGTAGCCTATAAAACAGAATTACTTTTTAGATAAAAAATAAATTTTTTTAATCCCATTTTAAAAGGTAATATTATGGCTATTCCACAAAATTCAGACGCTTTATTGATTAAAAACTACATTGCAGGTGATGAAAATGCTTTAGCTCTATTAATCAAAAAATACCAATCAAGGATATACGGTTTTATCTATTCCAAAATTGCGGATAGAGATTTAGTTGATGATATTTTTCAGGATACTTTCATGAAAGTAATTAAAACTTTAAAATAACAATCTTATAATGAAGAGGGAAAATTTTTGCCTTGGGTTATGCGTATAGCAAGCAACTTAATTATTGATCATTACAGAAAAAATAAAAAGATGCCAATGCTAAGAGATACTGAAGAATTTTCTGTTTTTACTTTTTTAAAAGATGACTCCCATAATGTTGAAAGTAAAATTATTAATGAACAAGTGGAAAGAGATTTAAGAAAAATAATAGAGCATCTTCCCAATGATCAGAAAGAAGTACTGATTATGAGAATTTATCAAGATCTAAGTTTTAAAGAAATATCAGAAATGACAGGCGTTAGTATCAATACAGCTCTTGGACGTATGCGTTACGCACTGGCCAATATTAGAAAAGTAGTTGAAAAAAATCAAATTATTTTGACTAACTAAACAATAAAGAGAAATTTATAGCGTTATATTATAAAGCAAACTTTTATATATATGGCAAAAATTTACTCTAAAAAAAAATTAGTACTTCAAAAGATGTCACCAAAAAAAGAAACTATAAGTTTTTTACTTAATTACTCAAAAGCATTGAGTATTTTTAAAGTTCATAAAATGAACATTGAAGTTATAGCTAATTAAAAAAACATCCCGATATTTATCGGGATTTTTTTTTATAATAATCATTCAAAATAGTTTTTCGGCCTATTGTTTTGGTAATAATATCCTTTTCTAAATTCCAACCTCTAGCTGGAGAATATTCTCTTCCATACCAAATTATTTGTAGATGCAAATCATTCCACAATGCTTTTGGAAAAATTGATTTTGCATCTTTCTCTGTTTGCACAACATTTTTTCCATTTGTTAAATTCCAACGATACATTAGTCTATGAATATGTGTATCTACAGGAAATGCGGGAACTCCAAAGGCTTGAGACATTACCACACTAGCCGTTTTATGTCCAACTGCAGGCAATTCTTCCAATGATTCAAAACTTTGAGGAACCTCGCCACCATGCTTTTCAATTAGAATTTGTGATAATCCATAAATGCCTTTAGATTTCATTGGAGATAAACCACATGGACGAATGATTTCTTTGATTTCTTCCACCGAAAGTTTTATCATATCATAGGGATTATCTGCCTTTGCAAATAACAAAGGGGTTATTTTATTTACTCGAACATCTGTGCATTGGGCTGAAAGCAATACCGCAATCAATAACGTATAGGCATCTTTATGTTCAAGAGGAATTGGAATTTCTGGATATAATTCTTTTAACGTATTTATAACAAATGTTACACGTTCTTTTTTGTTCATTTTCTTAAATTTATAATTGTAAAAATAAACATTGAAAAGTAGAATTTTGTAATTTTGATAATCAATTTTCTCAAGTCAAACAAAAATAATTATACTAACTCAATATAGCATAAAAAATGATAACTTTAAAAAAAGGAGATAAAGCACCTGACTTTTCTGGCTTCGATCAAGACAATAAATTCCATCAATTACAAGATTATGCAGGCAAGAAGCTTGTGGTTTTTTTCTATCCAAAAGCAAATACTCCAGGTTGTACCGCTGAAGCTTGTGATCTTCGAGATAATTTTGAACGTTTTGAAACTAACAATTATGCATTACTTGGCGTAAGTGCTGATAATGCTAAAGCACAAGGAAATTTTAAAAATAAATTTCATTTACCGTTTCCGTTAATTGCAGATGAGGATAAATCTGTCATTCAGGATTTTGGAGTTTGGGGTCCAAAAAAATTTATGGGTAAGGAATATGATGGAATTCACAGAACTACTTTTATAATTGATGAAAAGGGAATTATTGAAGAAGTCATTTCTGATGTAAAAACAAAAGTTCATGCCAATCAGATTTTAAAATAGATAACATCTTGTTTTAAATAAAAAAATGCCCAGAAAAAATAGTTTTCTCTAGGCATTTATATTTTTGTTTAAAAAATAATTAATTCGACTTTGCTAGCACTTTACTTGAATCATATCCAAAAAGTTGGTGCTGTTTAATAATTTCTGCAATTCCATGAGGTAGTAAATTTTCCCATCCTGGATTTCCATCGTTAATCATTTTCAATACTTCTCGAGAGAAAATTTTTAAATGTTCTTTTTCAAATTCTGTAATGTCTACTACTTTACCATTATATGCGAAGAATTTGTATAATTCTTTCATTCTTGGATGTACTTTTAGGTTTTCTGAGTTGATGATTTCTCCATCTTCACCAATCATTGGGTAAAGGAATACTTTTAAATCCCGATAAAATAATTTTCCAAAAGCTTCCAAAATTCCACCGCTCAGATGGCGATAATATCTTTCATCAAAAATATCCACTAAATTATTGACTCCCATTGCCAATCCCATTCTTGCTTTAGTATAATTTGCAAAATATTCAACAACTTTATAATATTCTTGGAAGTTAGAAATCATTACGGTTTGTCCAAGAGCGCAAAGCAATTCTGCTCTATCCATAAAATCTCTTTCATCAATTTCTCCTTCAGAACGAAGATTTGAAAGTGTAATTTCAAAAATAACTAGAGTATTGTCTTTATCAACTTTACTTTCCTCTAAAAACATTTTTAGAGACTTCTCATACATGTCCATATTTACCTGAGTAACTGGTCGAAAACTTCCTCTGAGTGCCAATATGTTTTTCTTGTAAAGAATGGCAGCGGGCAAAATATTTTTACCGTCAGGACCGAACATTACTGCATCTGTCATTCCATTTTTTACCAATTGCAAACTCATTAATCGGTTATCAACATTTGCAAATCTAGGACCCGAAAAGTTGATAGTATCAATTTCTAATTGGTCTTTGTCTAAATGGTCATATAAATAGCGTAATAATTTTTTTGGGTCGTTGTATTTGTAAAAAGCACCATAAATTAAATTTACTCCCAAAACGCCCAATGTTTCTTGCTGTAATTTAGCATCTGTTTCTTTAAAACGAATGTGAAGTATAATTTCATTATAATCTTCATCAGGTTCGATTTGGAATTTGATTCCAACCCAGCCATGACCTTTAAATTGTTTTGCAAAATCTATTGTAGCTACAGTATTGGCGTAACTAAAAAACATTTTACTAGGATGCTTATCTCTTTTTAATCGCTGTTCAATCAAATCAACTTCGTGGGAAAGCATTTTTTTAAGACGACTTTCTGTAACATAACGACCATCTTCTTCAACACCATATATAGCATCGCTAAAGTCCTTATCATAAGCAGACATTGCTTTTGCAATTGTTCCTGAGGAACCACCTGATCTGAAAAAATGTCTTACAGTTTCTTGGCCTGCACCAATTTCTGCAAAAGTTCCATATATGTTTTCGTTTAGGTTTATCCGAAGCGTTTTATCCTTTAAAGATGGAATTTGCTCAATAACTCGGTCGCCTTTCAATTTGATGTCCAATCCTGAATTTGCCATAATCATTTGTATTCTCTGCAAAGTTAACAAAATAGCCTTTTTAACGATAGATAATTAATTCTATTTTTGTAAAAACTAGTAATAATTGCTGTAATTTTATTTTTTTTATAAATCATATCAAAAATTATGCTAATATGAAGGTCTATTTTTTAGGAACAGGAACTTCTCAAGGGATTCCAGTCATTGGCAGTAATCATTCTGTTTGTAAAAGTGAAGACAAAAAAGATACCCGATTACGTGTTTCTGTATGGATTTCTTGGAATGAAAATTCTGTGGTCATTGATTGCGGACCTGATTTTAGGCAACAAATGCTAAGTTCACATTGTCAAAAAATAGATGCTATTTTATTTACGCATGAGCATTCAGATCATACTGCTGGATTGGATGATATTCGTCCTTTTTTCTTTAAACAAGGCAATATTCCTATATATGGACATCATCGCGTTTTGGAAAATCTAAAAAAGCGTTTTGAATACATATTTGAAATTGAAAACAAATATCCTGGAGCGCCAAGTGTAACATCAATAGAAGTCTCAAACAACAGGCCTTTTACAATAAACCACTCAACAATTATTCCTATAAATGTAATGCATGGTAACTTACAAGTTTTTGGTTATCGTATCCAAGATTTTGCATATTTGACCGACGTAAAAACAGTAGATAATGAAGAACTATTAAAGCTAAAAGGACTAAAAGTATTGATAGTTAATGCCTTGCGAGAAGAACCGCATAACACACATTTCAATTTGCAGGAAGCATTAGATTTCATAACTTTGGTTCAGCCCGAAAAGGCATATTTAACTCATATTAGCCATCTTTTAGGTTTTCATGAAGAGGTTCAAAAAGCCTTGCCGAAAAATGTTTTCTTGGCCTATGATAATTTAGAAATCATAATTTAATTTTAAAAAAGAATATGAAAAAATCATTGTTCCTTTATCTGTTCATTATTGCTGTTTTGATGAATGTTTTTACGTATATGTTCTACAGTAAACAAGCTGCTTTTGATACCAAGCGGTATACTGATATGAGAACTAAATTTAAAGATAGTATCACTGTAATGGATAATAAACTCTTCGATGCAGATTATTTTTCATTAGAAAAAAATGATAATGCCCAAAACTATTTGGTCAATCAGAACATTGAGAAACTTATACCTTATGTAAAAGACCAGCTTATGGCTTTTAATGATAGTGCTGAAGGAAATCCATATACAGGTCAAGTTACGATGGGAGAACAAAAATTTATTATTAACAAAATCAAGCTCTTAAACCATCGATGGATTATTGCAAATTATAGCAATGGTAAATTGTGGGGAGAAGTATTACTAAAGTATTTTATTAATGATGATAAAAGTATTTCTTTTGTAATCATGGATAATCAATTGTATCCAAACGAAACTTTTTAGTATTTTTACATAAATAAATGAATTTTCAATGAAAAATATAATTTCAATATTTGCTCTTTTTTTTGTTTTTCAATCCTGTAAATTGAAAGAAGAAAAGGAAGAAACTGAAACTGCAAAACAAACTCAAAAAGAGGTTACAATTGTTGATGATAAAGATGAAAATGGCTGTTTGGCCTCAGCTGGTTATACATGGTCACAAATAAACAAAGAATGCATAAAAGTATTCAGCGGAATTCAATTAAACCCAACTGATAATCCTCAAAATGAAGACGAAACACTTTGTGTGTATGTTTTATTTAGTGAAGAAGGTGATGATGCTGAAATTTTTCTTCCTTCTCAAACAAAATCTTTGGTTTTAAAAAGACAATCTGAAGGAAAACCATGGGTTTTTCAAGATTGGCAATTGGTTCCATGGAAAGGTTATGTATTGAAAAAAGGAGAACAAAATAAATTTTCTGGAGACGGTGAAGTTGGGAATAAAGTAACGAGTAGTGATATTCAGGAGTAATTTAATTAGGATGTATTTAACAAAAAAGGTTTTGAATAATAATCAAGACCTTTTTTATTTATTGCAATAACCAATTTTTGAAATCATAAAAATTTTGGGGAGAAACACCGTGTCCAATCGGGTATTCTTTATAGATAACTTCGATGTCCAAATTTTCTAAAATAGGGATTGATTTTCTCGCCCATTCTATAGGAATAACTTGGTCAACAGTTCCGTGTGAAGCAAATATTTTTAATTTACCAAGCGCATTATTTTCAAAACCATCAATGGCTATTTCAGTAGAAACATAACCACTCATTGCAATCACGCGCTGCACTTTTTCTGGGTATGATAATGCCACTGCATAACTCAAAATAGCACCTTGGCTAAATCCGATTAAAGTAACATTTTTTGAATCAATTGGATAATTTCGAATTAATTCATCAATGAATTTTGCAATTAAGTCGCGTGATGTCTTGGCTTGACCTATATCTGAAAACTTATTTTCATCGGCATCAAAATTAATAGCATACCAAGCATAACTTCCAAACTGCATGTCATATGGAGCGCGAACAGAAACTATATAGTAGTCATTTGGAAGCTCACTTGCAAAGGAAAATAAATCATCTTCATTACTTCCATAACCATGAAGTAAAAGTAATAAGGGGTTTTTGTCTTTTTTTATTTTCGGTTCTCTAATAATATGGTATAAAGATAAATTCATTACAAATTTTTAAATAAAGTTTGAAAATAATTTCCAATCACTGGTATTTCTCTTTTATGGCCTTGCAAAGCACCAAGAAATCCATATATCCAAAGAATGAAATAGAAAATATAAAAAGCAGATGTGGCTGTCCAGCTATCTGCATAGCCAACAAAATAGCCCAATAGAAAGAAAGATAAGAACAAACCCAAAGCTTGGCGAATGTGGAACGATGCAAAATCGTTTTTCTTTTCCTCTTGGTTCATGAAAATAGCAATTATTGTTCCAATAATAGTTAAATAAGCAACAATGCCGGCGTCTTTTTGCGTTTTCATAATAGTATTAATTTAAAATCAATGTTCCGTTATTATATATTCCGATGGCTTTTCCTTTCATTTTATATCCTAGAAAAGCTGAATTCTTAGATTTTGATAAAATGTTTTCCTTGCCAAATGTCCATTCATGGTTTGCAGAAAACAAGGTTAAATTGGCTTTGTTTCCTTCTTTAATGATTTGGTTTTCTAATCCAAAAACCGCTTTTCCTGAAACTAGTTTCTCAATTACTTTTTCCAAAGGCAAAACCGTTTGCAATGCGCCAAAAGCACTTTCAAACCCAATTGTTCCGTTTTTCGCTAAATCAAATTCCATCTTTTTGTGCTCAATATCTATCGGATTATGATCTGAAGTGATGCAATCAATAGTATTGTCAATTATTCCATCTAACAACGATTTTCGGTCATCTTCGGCACGCAAGGCAGGCGATACTTTAAAACGCGTGTCAAAACCTTCAAGTTTTTCTTCAGTCAATACTAAATGATGTACCGCTACACTGCAGGTAACTTGCAATCCTTTTGCTTTGGCCATTTTAATTAATGCCACTGATTTCGTTGTTGATATGGTTGGAATATGCAATTTTCCACCAGTGTATTCCAATAAAAATAAATTGCGTGCTACGATGATTTCCTCCGCCAAATTTGGAATCCCTTTTAGTCCCAATCGGGTGGAAACAATACCTTCATTAGCAACGCCATTTCCTTTGATGTTTTCGTCTTCACAAAAAGCAATCACCAAACCATCAAAATCTTGTGCATATTGCAACCCTATTTTTAGCAAATTTGCATTGGCTATACTTTTTGTATAATCGCCAAAAGCAATTGCACCAGCATTTTTCATGTCAAAAAGTTCCGCCAAATCTTTACCTTCACTGCCTTTTGTCAAGGCGCCAATTGGGTATAAATCCGTAGCGGAATTAATGGCTTTTTGTTTTACAAAATGGACTTGAGATTGATTGTCAATGACTGGAAAGGAGTTGGGTTGCAAGGCAATTCCAGAGAAACCGCTTTTTGCTGCTACTTCCAATCCGTTTTTGATGGATTCTCTATCTTCAAAACCTGGTTCGCCAAGAGAAACGCTTGTATCGAACCAACCTTGGGAAAGGTGAAGGTTTTCAAATTGAATTTCCTGAATACCTTCTGTATTTGGAAGTTTTGACCCAATTTTTTCAATAATTCCATTGCTGATTTTTACATCAACTGTTTGATTATGAAACGGACTTTTTTGGTCAATAATTGTTGCAGTTCGGATGATTAGGTTCATTTTACAAATTTTTGAATGAGAAATTCTAATGCTAAAAAAACTAAAGTAAAAATAACAAACCATTTCCAAATTTGGG
Source organism: Flavobacterium sp. (assembly GCA_044377655.1). Lineage (GTDB taxonomy): Bacteria > Bacteroidota > Bacteroidia > Flavobacteriales > Flavobacteriaceae > Flavobacterium. The sequence continues at coordinate 1,958 of JBILYQ010000027.1, read as the reverse complement.
TATCTGTTCTATTGGTATGTATGGTGTTAAAAACCGTTTCTACATCATTAATAATAGTAAATTCTGAGGCCGCATCTTCATTGACTAAAGCCAAATCACTTTCGGTTCTGTTATAATTAAAGCTGATGTTTTGCAGAAAATTTTCTGTTTTGAAAATCCCAAAATTGCCAGCTTCGGTGGGAGTATCGTTGAAGGTCATTTTTACCTTATTATTTAAAATTTGTTGCACTGGAATGAACTTTTCAGAATCGTTTTTTACAGTCAATATTTCGTCTTTTGTAAGTTTAACTTCGGCAATAAACGGTTGGGTTTCTCCAATAATTATTGCATTTACACCTGTTTTTTGACCGTTTTTCGCCATGTTATAAAATGTTGGCACAATCAATGGCGAATTCTGAAAATTGCTATTCAGTTTGTTTATTGGTGCAGCAAATACATATACGTTTGCTATTCCTTTTTGCATTGAAACTAGAAAAGGATTTTGGTCATCAAAACTCAGCACTGATGGTGAACTACTATTTATTTCAAATGATTTCTCTGTTGTTGGATACTGGAAATTATCAATCTTCTTTTCAAATACAGCATTGAACAAAGGGTGTTTAAAATTGATTTTTGTTATTTTTTTTGAAGTACTAGAAATGGTCTTAAATTGAATAGTACCAAAATTTGCCAAAAAAGTATTCAGTGAAGAAAAATTACTATTATCGGATGGAATTACAATTATGTTGCCCCCTTTTTCCACAAAAGATTTCAATGTAGTCTGCAAGGCTTGGGGAATTTCATTGACTTCGTTTAAGACGATAGCATCTTGTTTTTCTATTTGATTATAATCCAAACTCGATAGCGTAAAATTGTTGTAATTGAATTCATCGGTAGTGTAAATCCTAGACAAATAATTGCTCTTTTCAGTTTCGCCAATACTGATAATGTTTGTTTTCTTTGGTTTTGAAATACTAAAAAAATAAGTATTGTCATATGATAAACCTTTATCTATGATACTTACGTATCCGTGAAAATCTTCTTTTTGAAGTGTGAAATTAACAGTTTGGATTTTGGTTTCAAAATTGACTATTGTTTTGGCTATCAATTTTTTGTTGTTGTAAAGTGCTATAGGAAGTGCGTTAAAATCATCACCATTAGCGGAAAGTTGCACACCAATTTCATAAAAATCATCTACTGTTTGCTCGATGTAAACGCTATCTATTGCAACATTGTTTTTCTGTTCTGCTTTTGGAATAATGAAATAGACATTGTCTTCTTTAGCAAAGCTTTTAGTCTGTTTTTGTTCCAGGCCAACGGCATCCGTTATGATAATAATGTCTTTGTTAAAAGAAGATTTTTTTGCGTTTACCTTCGATAGGAGATTGTCTAATTGAAATGGAGATGCGCTGTATTTTAAGTTTTGTAATTCTTTTTGGATGGATTTGATATCTGTGTTCCAATAGTTTTCGGAATTGGTAATCAACGAAAAATTTTGATTTTCAGGAGTGTGTTCTAATAAATCTTGGACAACTCTTTTCAATAGTTCACCCTTTTTACCAGTAGCTTGCATGCTGAAAGAATTGTCCAGAATGATGTACATTTCGTTGGTGGCTTTTTCACTTTCTTTTGCAGTAAAAAAAGGTTGTGCAAAAGCAAGTATAAGGAAAGTAAGTAACAAAAGACGTGTGCAAAGCAACAACCATTTTTTGAGTTTAGAACTTTTTCTAGTTTGAACGGAAAGTTCTTTTAGGAATTGAACATTGGTAAAATATTCTTTTTTGAAGCGTCGCAATTGAAACAAATGAACCAGAATTGGAATAACCAGTAAGAAAAGAAAATATAGGATCTCCGGATGTTTGAATTGCATTTTTAATTTCGTTTACTTCACTTGAACAAGTTTTCAGTGGTTTTCACTGAGTTTCAGTTTTCAAAAATACTACTTTTTATTATTTTCTTTAGTCGAATTTGTATTTTAA
>JBILYQ010000222.1:0-4159 GCA_044377655.1 Flavobacterium sp. | reverse complement strand
TGATGTTGACAATGAAGAAGTAATTGATGTTACGACTTTTGAAAATAGTACCATGAAAAAGAAATAGCTAAACAATAAAAACCGGTTGGATATTAAATAAAACGAAGTTCAATAAGTAATACCTAAGCGGTTTTTAAAAGCTTTACAATTGAATGGATTGTATTATTTTTAGCAAATCTTGCTTCAATTCTGTATTGATTATTCCTTTTCCTGCATCGAAATTTTCATGAAAATTAGGTAATGAGAAAGTGCCTTTCAAAATCGCTCCTTGAAACGGGAATCTGTTTTTTGCGATTTCTAAAACAGTACTTCCGCCCCGAGCTCCAGGAGATGTGGCTAGTAACAACATGGGTTTTTCTTGAAATGTTTTGGCATTTATTCTCGATGTCCAGTCCAGAATGTTTTTGAAGGCAGAAGTATAGGCGCCGTTGTGTTCCGCCAAGGAAAGTACAATCAAATCGGCAGTTCCAATGGTGTTATAGAAAGCATGAGCTAACGGAGGTATTCCCGTCGATTTTTCTTTATCAACAGAAAAAATGGGCATCTCATAATCGTTCAAATCCAATACTTCAACAGTGACATCTTGAAACAAATGGGCAACATAATTTGCCAATTGTTTGTTTATCGAGGCACGGCTCGACGAACCTGCAAGTGCAATAATTTTTTTCATTTGTTAATTTTAAACGCGAATTCAAGACTTCAAAATAAAAGGTTGCATTCGTGGGTGTTACTTATTATTGTTCCATCGGAATTTCCATCATCAAGAATTTTGCATTCGAAGTAGCTTGAATTTCTAGCGTATCAAAATCGGTTATGCCCAGTCCGTCTCGGGTTTCCAATTCTTGCCCATCGACAGTTATGTTTCCCGAAATTACAAAAACATATATTCCGTTGCCTTCCTTTTTCAAGGAATAAGTTTTAGAAAAATCTTTGTCAAAATCAGCCAAATAAAACCAAGCATCTTGATGTATCCAAACGCCCTCGTCATCTGCATTTGGGGAAAGAATTTGCGCAAAATTATTTTTTTGTTCCGCTACCTTCAAGGTGATTTGTTGGTAGCGTGGCGCCACATTTCTCACTTTTGGAAACAACCAAATTTGAAATAATTTTGTTTGCTTGTCCGCATTAGGATTGAATTCGCTGTGTTGCACTCCAGTTCCGGCGCTCATCACTTGAACATCGCCCGTTTTGATGGTTTCTGTATTTCCCATGCTGTCTTTGTGCGCCAAATCGCCTTCCAAAGGAATGGTGATGATTTCCATATTATCGTGCGGATGCGTTCCAAAACCCATTCCAGGCGCAACAGTGTCGTCGTTTAGAACCCGCAACACACCAAATTGAACTCTATCGGGATTGTACCAACTGGCAAAACTAAAACTATGATAGGCATTTAACCATCCGTGATCGGCGTGTCCTCGTGTAGCTGCTTTGTGTAAAAAGGTATTTTTCATGATAGCATCGTATTAATTATTGTAGGATACAAATTTACAGCCAACAGCTCGAGTATTCACATAATCTAGGTTAAGAAATGAAAATTAGACTAAAGTTTTTTAAAAAAAGAGGATTGATGGAAAAATCAATCCTCTTTTTCGTTACTCTTTTGTAATGAATAGGGAGGTTTTGCGAAATTTATTTATAGAAAATTAAAGTAAATCATCGTAACTAAATTTTAATTTATTTGAAAATTAATTTTTAATAGGTACGTGTATATCACACCCACTTCGGGAAGATTTACCTCCTATTTGTATTGATTTTAGTAAGGCTTTTTTATTTAATAAATAAGTCATTAACTATTCAATCGTATCTATTTTCGTCTGTTTAAAATAGTGTTTTTTATTGTTTGTATATAATATTTCATCTATCAGATATCCGCCAAATTTCCCTTGCCAAAGTTGAAATAACTTGCAATAAAATAAAATTATGAATAATAGGATTAAAAGTTAAATAAAACATAATTTTGGAAAATTAAAATCCAATAGTCCGGATTTGCAATCCGTTACCACTCCAATTGGCAACTAAAATAATTATTGGAGAAACCGAAAATCCAAAAAAGAGTAGGAACAAATTTAAAATGAAAAAAATGAAGAAATTTGGTTTTATAATTACTTTTATTTTTATTTCAACTTTTTGTTCTTATTCACAAGTACAAGTGGATTCTCTTAGTCAAAATGAATATGAAGAAAGTAGTTTTCAAGGAACGGAAGAAGTTAGTTATAATCCTAAATCTGAAATTTTTGTTATTACCTCATGTGAATTTTCTACTAATGAGAAAGTAGAAACTTTACGTAGAGGCGTAAGAGTGAAAGTTTATAAAAACAAAACTTTAAATTTTAGTGAAATTCAAAATAAAACAACAAATTATATTAAAGTTGATTATGAGAAGAATACTTTGACCATTAAACTAAATGACAAAATTGAAGTTTTAAATTTCGCTCAAAAAAACCCTTCTAGTTATTATTGGGGTGTTATGCCCGAATATGAATCGGTGACATGTACAGTAACCAATAATAAAAAAGAAAAATTAGATTTTACCATTGAAGCTTTTGGCGGTAATGGTGGGGTAATATTTTATAAAGAGAAAAAGATGATAGATGGCGGTGTGGTAACAGATATTTACTATTGTCATTTAAAGATTAAATGATTTTTAATTATTAGTTCAATGAATTAAATAGAAATCTTTTGAAGTTGGAAATCAATCAAATATTAAAACGCAAACAATATTTTTTTTACCACAGCTTCAGCAATTCGTTTTGAATTTAATTCTCTTAAATATAATAAATGAAATATAGGCGCTCATAAAATTTGGACATCTAGTGGTTGTTTTGAAATGAGACTTTATACCCCGATAGCACTGATTTGCAATCCGTGTCCACTCCAATTTCAATTACTTCAAAAACACATTTAAAATGTTTTTCTTTTTTAATAACAATAAACTTTAGTTTTCTTTTCGAAACGGATTTATCATAAAAATTAAAAAAAAACAGTAATTATGACTTGTATAGTATGATTATATTTGAAGAGTGAAAAAGTCTAAATTATGAAAACCGAAAAAGAGAAAATGCTTGATGGCGATATTTATTTTGCTAATGATAAAGTGTTGGTCCTTGAAAGGGCTTTTGCCAAAAAACTTCTTCATAAATTGAATGTTACCGAATATGTAATGAACAGTAATGCCCGAAACATTCTTCGACAATTGATGCCAAATGCACACAAGCGACTATATATTGAGCCACCATTTCATTGTGATTATGGATACAATATTCATTCGGGTGAAAATGTCTATTTTAATGTGAATTGTGTGGTTTTGGACACTATGAAAGTCACCATTGGCAATAATGTTTTCTTTGGTCCAAGTGTGCAAGTGTATACAGCAACACATCCGCTAGACGCAATAGCGCGGCGAACGGTAGAATTCTCAAAGCCAGTTTCTATAGGAAATGATTGTTGGATAGGAGGAAATTCAGTGATTCTTCCCGGAGTAAAAATTGGCAATGGTTGCACAATTGGCGCAGGTAGTGTAGTCACAAAAGACCTTCCAGATAATACACTTGCTGTTGGAAATCCTGCGAAGGTGATTCGGCAATTGAATAAATAAAAAAAAGCGGAAAATCAATTTCCGCTTTAGTATAGTTTTCTTAGTGTTTGTGACCTTTATGAGCATCATAGGTTTCCTCTGGAAGCAGTTTAAAACTGCTAGCTACAAATTGATTGCCTTTTAGTTCTCCAGAAACTTCTGCTTTTCTTATCACGGAGCAAAATCCGTCTTTTGCATGTGCATCGCCATGATCATCAAGTTTTGTTCCTTCAACGAAATAGCTTTTTCCGTCAATTCTAACGGCCAAATCACAGCCTTTTTTGTCAGTCATTCCAAATTTACATTGGCCGCACGAAGCTTCAACGATTTGAGTTTTTGGAGTTTCTTTTTTGTCTTGTGCAAATCCTAAACTGAAGGTTAGGAGGAATAAAAATGTTACAATTGATTTCATAATTAAAATTTAATAGTTTACAGTTATTAATTTTGCTGCTACTTTTGCTTCCTCAACCACTTCTTCAATCGGAGTTTCTAACGAATCATTTACTAATGAAACTCCCATTCTTCGGTAAGGTCTTGAAGTTGGTTTTCCAAAGATACGAAAATCGGTTTTAGGTAACGCCGCTA
>JBILYQ010000221.1:0-4161 GCA_044377655.1 Flavobacterium sp. | reverse complement strand
AGCACTTGGCTCAAAAAATTATTTTGTTGATTATGATAAGGATTCTTCTTTTTTATCTGAAAGAAGAAAGTTTGTAAGTCAGTTGGCGCTTGGCATCGCTGCAGTTCCATTTCTTTCGCTTATATATGGAATGACAATAGGTAAGTACAATTATAAAGTGATTAAGCAAACCTTATTTTTCCCTGATTTGCCAAGTTCTTTTGACGGTTTTAAGATTACGCAAATTTCCGATATTCATAGTGGTAGTTTTGACGATGCTGATAAAATTAAGTATGCCATAGATTTAGTGAATGAACAAAATTCTGATTTGATATTATTTACTGGCGATATCGTGAATACGCACGCCGCTGAGATGCATCCCTGGATTGAAGTTTTTAATAAAATCAAGAATCATGAATTTGGTAAATTCTCTGTTTTGGGGAATCACGACTATGGAGAATATGTGAGTTGGCCTTCACAGAAAGAAAAAGAGGATAATTTTCAAGATATTAAAAAATTGTATGGTCAAATTGGTTTTAACTTGCTTTTGAATGAAAATGTCAAAATCAAAAAAGGTACTGATGAGATAGTGATTGTTGGGGTTGAAAATTGGGGACATAATTTCAAGCAGGCAGGCGATTTGAACAAGGCAGCTGAAGATTTAACAAAAGACGATTTTAAAATACTTATGAGTCACGACCCAAGTCACTGGGAATATGAAGTGAAAAATCATCCTAAAAATTTTCATTTAACATTGTCTGGTCATACGCATGGCATGCAGTTTGGGATAGAAATTCCAGGTTATTTCAAATGGAGTTTGGCGCAATATGTTTACAAACAATGGGCAGGATTGTATGAAAATTTAGGACGATATGTATATGTAAATCGAGGTTTTGGTTTTCATGCCTACCCAGGAAGGGTTGGAATAATGCCCGAAATAACGGTTATTGAACTAAAAAAAGGGAAATTCGTAGCATAATTATTTAAAAATGCTACATTTGTGTTTTAATGTTTCTTTTTAGTAATAAAAGAAAGCAAAATATTTTGGTTTTATGTCAAAATTTGGAGAACTTATTAATACTCAAGTACCTGTGCTAATTGATTTTTACACAGAATGGAACGAATCATCTGTATTGATGCATCCTGTAATTAGAGATGTTGCTGCTGCGCTTGGAGACAAAGCAAAAGTGATAAAAATAGACATTGATAAAAATCAAGAATTGGCCGATGCACTTCGCATAAAAGGATTGCCAACTTTGATGATTTATAAGGAAGGTCAAATGGTTTGGAGGCAATCAGGCGAATTGGATGCGAATACTTTGATTAGCATTGTTCAAGAACAGCTCTAATCTAACTTTTCGCACACAAACCCGTTTTTACTCAAAAATTCTAGTGTTTTAGGCAAAGTAAATTCCAAGTTTTGGAATGCTTTTTTACTGTCGTGAAAAACGACAATGCTCCCTGTTTCTATGTTTTGCGTAACATTTTTAAAACATTTCTCAGGCGAAACCCGTTGGTCATAATCTTCACTAATAATATCCCACATAATTATTTTACACCCTAATTTTCTCAATGCTTTGGACTGAGAAGTTTTTATTTTTCCATATGGCGGACGAAACAATGTGGCGCCGTGTAAGTTGTGATTTGCGATTTCAGATTGGCATAATGCTACGTTTTTCAGATAACTTTCTGTTGGTGTTTCCCAGCCTTTTAAATGATTGAAAGTGTGGTTGCCAACACTATGGCCTTCAGTTAGTATCCTCTTGAAAATTTCAGGATGTTTTTGGATATTGTTTCCAATGCAAAAAAAGGTGGCTTTTGCATTGTATTTTTTTAATTGTTCTAAAGTCCATGTGGTTATCTCTGGGGTAGGCCCGTCGTCAAAAGTTAGGTACACTTTTTTTTCGTTGTTTGGGATATTCCAAACATAATTTGGAAATATTTTTTTTACGAAATAATTGGTTTTTATCCAGAAATTCATTGTTTTGAGTTTAAAATAAAAATGTGCCAAAGAGAATAGTCAAGTTGGCACATTTTAAATAATTCTTTTACTTTATTTATTCGGCATCACGGCCAAAACGAGTAAATTTCTTAACGTAAGTATTGAAAATGGCTCTGTTTTTGGTGTAAAATTCCATATCGCCACGGTCTTTCATCACTTTCAATAAACTTCTGTATCGCTCAATATCGGTTACAATATCTGAAGCAATACCGTTTTGAATTGAAGGTTGTATTCCTGCAAAATAAGTTAGATTTTCTTGGTACTTGCCTATCAGTTTTTCTAGTAATTGTCGTGCCTTTGCTTTCTCTCCAACTTCATAAAGGCCACTTGCAAATGGCTCAACCGTTAAATAATAGCCATAATAATCCGTAGGCATTTTTGTTAGCGCTAAATCAATAATTTTTTTGGCTTTTTCAGTTTTCCCCTCATTGATTAATTGCTCCATTAACCGCGCCATGTTGTTTCGGTAGGAAATGCTGTTTCTTTTCGTTTCTGGGTCATGATAGATGGTAGTGTCATAACCATTACCCCAATTCCATTTCATAATCAGATTGTACATTTTGTCCGAATCGATTTGTCCCATGTCTAGTGAGTTTTTTTCTGCTAATTTTGTTCTTAGTGGGACTAGTTTGTATAATAATCCGTCTAATTGTAAATATTCTTTCATCCACAAATAATCATCATCGCCAAAACTTCCTGCAGAAAAATAGATAGGACGTTTCCAGTTGTTATTGGCAACTATGTCCAACATCATCAATCGATTTTTGTAAAGGTTTCCTTTGATATCAATATCGATAAAAGGCACAATCGAATCATTGTATTTTGCATCCACTACTTTATTTCTAATGATGGCGTTTTTGTCAACTGGAATCCTGATTTTATTGGTTGGGAAAAAATGAATTTTTTGTCCATTTTCCAAATCCAATATAGTTCTTTCATCATCAGAGGCTATGAAATTGATTTAATCTTTCATAGTCCATCTGGCCTCAGTTTTTGGAATGTTTGCAGAAATATCTAATTTGTCACCAACGTATTGGTCATGTTTAAAAGAAATAGGTAACGCTTCTGAATTATATGCTTTCCGCTTCATTTGATCAATATACCAATCGGTCATAAATAGACTTGTATTGACGATTCTTACATCTGTTCTGATGTTTTCTATTTCTTGCGCATACCACAATGGGAAAGTGTCATTGTCACCAATGGTGAATAAAATAGCATTCGGCTCACACGATTCTAGGTAGTTTTTTGCCATGGCAAGGGCTGTGTATTTTCCGCTACGGTCATGATCATCCCAATTTTGGGAAGCCATTAAAACGGGAGCTGCTAATAAACAGGTTCCAATTACGATTGGACCTACAAGATTGGATTTAATATATTCAGATATTTTTTCATAAATAGAATAGACTCCAAAACCAACCCAAATGGCGAAGACATAAAATGAGCCTACCAAGGCATAATCTCTTTCACGCGGTTCAAATGGCCTTTCATTTAAATATATTTTCAATGCTAATCCTGTAAATAGGAATAATACCAATAATACGTAAAAACTTTTCAAATCTCTTTTAGCATGATAAAGTAAACCAATGATTCCTAATAGAAATGGTAAGAAGTAATAAAAATTCCGACCTTTATTATTCGCAACATCTTTAGGTAAATTATCTGAAATACCTTTCCCTAAATGAATTTCGTCAATAAATTTAATTCCACTCATCCAATTACCGTCCAAATTATCATATTTACCTTGAATGTCATTTTGTCTTCCAACAAAATTCCAAAGCAAATATCTTCCATACATATATCCAAATTGATATTCAACCATAAAACGAATATTGTCCCAAGCACTTGGCTTTTCGATGATTAAATAATCACTGTACTTTTTCAAAAAAGAAACATAGTCTTCATTGTCGACTTGTTGTTGTGCATAAGCTTTTTTAAAATCGGTGATATTTTTTTGCATTTCATCTTTTAACTGAGAAACCGCTTGCACCACTTGTTCTTCACTAATACTTTCAATATCTACCCCATATTGCGCTAAATCTTCTTCAAATGGATAGTTTTGATTTAGGGTAAATTCAGGAGCATTTGTAAACGACATATAGTTTTCAATATGGTCAGTACTCCATAATCTTGGGAGGATTGCCTTTTGATTATCATCTGTGTTTTGATCTGCTTTGATA
>JBILYQ010000220.1:0-4184 GCA_044377655.1 Flavobacterium sp. | reverse complement strand
TTATTTTAGTGATGAAGGATTAGTTGACAGGTCTTTTCCTGTTGATGTAATCAACCAAGGAGCAGGAACACCAAATGGTCAGGCAATTACTGTAACCTATGCTGTTGATGCTGTTGCTACGACTGCTATGGAAGGTCAAGAATATTCTTTTGTTGACAATTCTCGTTCCGTTGTTATTCCAGCTGGTGGTTCGTTTGGTTCCTTGGCAATAAAAGTGAACACAGGTTTGTTAAACCCAACTATGAAAACAGAGTTGGTTTTGAAATTGACCGCTGTTGATCAAGATGGTTATGTAATTGCGTTGCAACAAAGCGTATTTAAAGTAATCTTCGTAGGTTGTCAATCAGCATTAGCTGGTGTTTACACTGTTGTTGTGACAAGAAATGACGGACTTGTAAGAACCTATCTTAGCGAGACAATAGATTTAGTGTCTGTGAACTACTTTAAAACTAGAACAACGGGTACGTGGGCTGCAGGCGCCATTGCTCCGGATCAAGGCTATAACTTTACCGACATCTGTGGTGATATCACGGTGGCTTCGCAATCTTTAGCACAAGGATATTACTCGAATACTGTTAAAGGTTTGACTGCAGACGGTACCGACGGTTTTGTTACTGATAACAATAACTTTGAAGTAACGTATGAAATATCTTTTGCTGCGGGCAACAGAACGTACACGAATGTTTATACAAGAGACAATTAGTACCAAGTCTCTTATTTTTTTATAAAAGAACCAAAAGCCTTCTCAATAGAGAGGGCTTTTTTTATCACTCGCAGCTTTTATAGCTTCATCACTTAGTTGATTAGGATTATAAAAAAGAATTGCCATCCTCTGATGTGGTTGTATTGGATTTAAATTAATTGTTGGCACGCATTGCAAATCCGCTTTCGGGACTTCCAAAAGTAGTATTTAGCAACGCTAGGAGGTAGCTGTGCCAACAAAAGAAGAATGTTTTGCTGAACGAGTTTATAATGAATACCGCTAATAAAAAAATTATTTAATAAAAATAAATTGCTTCATAAAAGGAATACGGAGTACTGAGTTAGGTTTGGTTGAGGCAAAAGAAATCAATAAATTAGAGCTTCTTTTATTAGTTTGTTTTTTTTATACCTTTGTTAAAGCCATAAAAAGTAATTTTTAATACTTTTATAATCTAACGGCACAAATGATAATCACCACTTAATGTAACTTTATGAAAGAGAATTTAACTGCGTTTAAAAATTCAACACTTAGTAAAGCAGTATTTATCCTGAGTATGATTGCCTCTTGCTATTGGTGCTTAGCAAAAACAATAGCTGTTTATCGCATTGTTTTAGTTGGCGTAATTTTTGAAATTCTTTGGCTGCCAAGTCTGGCGATGCTGGTTGTGTTACCAATAATTTCTATAGTATTCTTGTCGAAGGAAAAGTTTTCCTTTAAATCACTTTATATCTATTCTATCCTCATGGCCGTGACAACTCTTTTATTTATGCTTTTGAGTAAATAAACACTGTTCCGCTTTCTCCAAGATTATAAGGTGATTTTACGAATTGTTTTCAAATTATAATGCAGTAAGTATTTATTGCTTTTAAAGCGATGGATGTCTTTTAACTAAACAGTAATCGTTCGCAAGTGGTTTCACTACTGTTCTATTGTAATTTTTTTTGAAATTGTGTATCGGAAAAGACAATAACTCCGCTATCGGAAGGCGTTATAAAAAGCTAGAAACTTCATTTTTCAAATAACTTAGTGCCACCGTGGTCGAAGATTGGTTGTCATAGAGGTCGCTTAAAATAGTTTCTCGTAGCTTCTGAGAGTCAGTCACTCGCTCGTTCATTGTGGTCTTTCGGATGTTTTGGATAACGGTGTTTTTTGCCGTCAAGATGATGGTCCAACATTCATCCGAAAGGTAGATTTGTTGTGTCAAATTGTGTTCAAACTCTTGGTCAATGTGATGAATAAGCAAACTTTCGTAATCGTTTTTATCATTACCAATAGGAGCAATTCTGATGATGAGTTTGGTTGGATTGATTCGCTCCAAAAAAAGCACCATTCTTTCATAAGCCTGAAGGCGAAGAGGCAAAGTTGATTTTTGGTTTTCTTTTTGCAACAGCCATCTTCGGGTATTTTGTTGGTCCTTGAAATAGGCATTGAATAAATAATAGGCCACTCCACCAGTGATTAAAGCGGGAAGTGTGTAAAAGGCCAATTCTAAAATTTTATCGTAGTCCATGGTACTAAATTTGAAAATAAATTTGATGACAAATATACTAGAATAAACCCAAAAAATAAGGCGCATTTTGTTTTTAGGAATTTCCTCCCGGCCTAGAAACGGATACGCCCTAATTTGACTTTACAGCAAGGTGTTGATAATTACCAATAATTATAGTGCAATTAAACGCTAAGAATCTTAAATTTGATGTTTCTTAAAATAGCTATGCAGAAATATATTTCCCAACTCAATTCCGCCCAACAAGAACCCGTTTTACAAAAAGACGGTCCGATGATTATTATTGCTGGTGCCGGTTCCGGAAAAACTCGAGTTTTGACCATCAGGATTGCCTATCTAATGAGTTTGGGCGTTGACTCGTTCAGCATTTTGGCGTTGACCTTTACCAACAAAGCGGCGCGCGAAATGAAAAAGCGTATCTCCGATATTGTGGGTTCGGCCGAAGCTAAAAATCTTTGGATGGGAACTTTCCACTCCGTCTTTGCCCGAATTCTCAGAAGCGAAGCGGACAAACTGGGTTATCCTTCCAATTTTACCATTTATGATACGCAAGACAGCGTGCGATTGATTTCGGCGATTATCAAGGAAATGCAATTGGACAAAGACATTTACAAACCCAAACAGGTTTTAAGTCGCATTTCGTCCTATAAAAATAGTTTGATTACCGTTAAGGCCTATTTCAACAATCCCGAATTGCAGGAAGCTGATGCCATGAGCAAGAAACCGCGTTTGGGAGAAATATACCAGAACTACGTTGACCGCTGTTTCAAAGCTGGCGCAATGGATTTTGATGATTTATTGTTAAAAACCAACGAACTATTAAACCGTTTTCCGGATGTATTGGCCAAATACCAAAACCGTTTTCGCTATATCTTGGTGGATGAGTACCAAGATACCAACCATTCGCAATATTTGATTGTGCGTGCTTTGTCGGATAAATTCCAAAACATTTGCGTTGTTGGGGACGATGCGCAAAGTATTTATGCTTTCCGCGGTGCGAATATCAACAACATTTTGAATTTCCAAAAGGATTATGAGAATGTGCAAACCTATCGATTAGAACAGAATTATCGTTCTACGAAGAATATTGTGGAAGCCGCCAATTCGATTATAGATAAAAACAAAACCAAACTCGATAAGATAGTTTGGACAGCCAACGAATTTGGTGAAAAAATAAAAGTTAATCGTAGTATTACAGATAGCGAAGAAGGTCGTTTTGTGGCGAGCACCATTTGGGAACAGAAAATGCAAAACCAAATGATGAATGGACAGTTTGCCATTTTGTATCGCACCAATGCCCAATCTAGAGCGATGGAAGATGCCTTGCGCAAGCGCGATATTCCATACAGAATTTATGGTGGCTTGTCTTTTTATCAAAGAAAAGAAATTAAAGATGTATTGTGTTATTTGCGTTTGGTCATTAATCCCAAAGATGAAGAAGCGTTAATTCGCGTTATCAATTATCCGGCGCGAGGTATTGGCGACACGACTGTTGAGAAATTGACCATTGCCGCCAATCATTACAAGCGTTCGGTTTTTGAAGTAATGCAAAATATCGATAAGATTGATTTGAAACTGAATTCGGGGACAAAACAAAAATTGGAGGATTTTGTCAACATGATTAAGAGTTTCCAGATTATCAATGAAAATCAGGATGCTTTTTATTTGACTGAACATGTGACCAAAAAAACAGGATTGGTTCAGGAACTCAAAAAAGACGGTACGCCCGAAGGGATTGCCAAAATTGAAAATATTGAAGAATTGCTCAACGGTATCAAGGATTTCACCGAAGGACAACGAGAAATTGACGGTGCGCGCGGTTCCTTGGCCGAATTTATGGAAGATGTTGCCCTGGCTACCGATTTAGACAAAGACACGAGCGATGAAGATAGGGTAGCGCTGATGACGATACATTTGGCCAAAGGTTTGGAATTTCCGTATGTGTTCATCGTAGGTTTGGAGGAAGATTTGTTT
>JBILYQ010000026.1:0-12461 GCA_044377655.1 Flavobacterium sp. | reverse complement strand
ATATTTGTGAAATGCAACTATCTGTTATCATCCTTAATTATAATGTGCGCCACTTTTTGGAGCTTTGTGTTTTAAGTGTTCAAAAAGCGCTTTCAAACATTGATGCTGAAATTATTGTTGTTGATAATAATTCTTCCGATGACAGTTGTCAAATGATGCAACATCGTTTTCCAAACATAAAACTCATTCGGAACACAGAAAATTTAGGTTTTCCCAAAGGGAATAATATTGGCGTTTCTCAAGCCAAAGGCGACTACATTTGTATTTTAAATCCCGATACCGTCGTTGCCGAAGATACTTTTGAAAAAGTGCTGGCTTTTGCCAAAAGCCAAACCAATTTAGGAATTGTAGGCTGTAAACTTATTGACGGAAAGGGAAATTTCCTTCCCGAAAGTAAGCGTGGCATTCCAACTCCTTGGGTTGCATTTACCAAAATTTTTGGGCTTTATAACTATTTTCCAAAAAGCAACTTCTTTAATAAATATTACGCCCAACATGTACAAGAAAGCGAAACTGGAAAAGTGGACATTCTTGTTGGCGCTTTTATGGTGATGAAACGCGAATTGTATAATGAAATTGGTGGTTTTGATGAAAACTGCTTCATGTATTCGGATGATATTGACTTGAGTTATATGGTATTGCAAAAAGGGAAATTTAATTATTATTTTCCCGAAACCACCGTTATCCATTATAAAGGAGAAAGTACCGTAAAGAATGAAACATATATAAAACGTTTTCAGGAAGCGATGAATTTTTTCTATAAAAAGCATTTCAAAGTTTCGATTTTCTTTTCTGTTTTCATGAAAATTGGAATTGTATTTTTCTCGTTTGTCAAAAAAATGCAAGGAAATCCAAAACCGAAAAACAGTGCGGAACGTTATATTTTGATTTCGGAAAATGAAAAATTGAAAGAACAATTGGAATTTCAATTGAAGAAACCAGTAATTCGACAAGATATTGCGCAATCGTTTTCGCAAAAATTGCAAACAGAAATTATTTTTGATCAAAATTTCTTGGATTTCAAAACCATTATTGAAGTGATGCAAGCCAATAAAACTGGTTACAATACATTTAAAATTCTTCCAAAATCAGCTGATTTTATGATTGGTAGCAATAGTAGCTTTGATAGAGGCGAAGTGGTCGAAATTTCTAATAGTACATTATAAAACCTCTTTTTTGAAACAAGTAGCTTGTTTTTTTAATTCGGGTTTATTCGTGAAATTCGTCTTTATTTTATTAATTTTGCAGTCAGAAAATAAAAATCATCTTTTAGGGTAACACTATGGCAAGATTTGAATTAAAACTTCCAAAAATGGGAGAAAGCGTCGCAGAAGCAACAATAACAAACTGGTTAAAAGAAGTTGGCGACAAAATAGAAATGGACGAAGCCGTTTTAGAAATTGCCACGGATAAAGTTGATAGTGAAGTTCCTTCGGAAGTTTCGGGAATTTTGGTGGAGAAGTTATTTGGCAAAGACGATTTGGTTCAAGTGGGTCAAACCATCGCTATTATTGAAACAGAAGGTGGAAATGTTGCCGCTACAAAAGTGGAAACCGTTGCTCAAGAAATTGTTGCCGAAGTTCAAAAAACGGTTGAAGTTGCCAAAGAATATACATCTGTCCCTGCTGATTTTTCCAAATCTGATAAATTCTTTTCGCCATTGGTAAAAAATATTGCCAAAGAAGAAGGTGTTTCAGTTGCTGAATTGGAAACTATTTCTGGTTCTGGAAAAGAGGGAAGAGTCACCAAAGAAGATATTCTAAACTTCATAAAAAATAGAGGAAGTCAATCAGCAGTTGCCTCACAACCAACAACCGACAACCGACAACCAATAACGCAAAGTGCACAACCCTCAACACAAGCCGTTCCCGTTTCTGTAAATGGCGGTGATGAAATCATTGAAATGGACAGAATGCGAAAGCTAATTTCTGGTTACATGGTGGCTTCGGTGCAAACCTCGGCACACGTACAATCGTTTATTGAAGTTGACGTTACCAATATTGTAAAATGGCGAGACAAAGTGAAAACAGCTTTCGAAAAACGCGAAGGTGAAAAATTGACGTACACGCCAATATTAATGGAAGCCATTGCCAAAGCGTTGAAAGATTTTCCTGGAATGAATATTTCTGTCGATGGCGATTACATTATCAAAAAGAAAAACATCAATCTTGGAATGGCAGCTGCCTTGCCAAACGGAAATCTTATTGTTCCGGTTATTAAAAATGCCGATCAATTGAATCTTGTTGGAATGGCAAAAGCGGTAAATGATTTAGGAAACCGTGCCAAAGCTGGAAAATTAAAACCAGACGACACACAAGGCGGAACATACACCGTTACTAACGTTGGAACATTTGGAAGTGTTTTTGGAACGCCAATTATCAACCAACCACAAGTGGGTATTTTGGCACTTGGCGCCATACGAAAAGTGCCTGCGGTTATTGAAACTCCCGAAGGCGATTTTATTGGAATTCGTCAAAAAATGTTCCTGTCACACAGTTATGACCACAGAGTTGTTGATGGTGCGTTGGGTGGAAGTTTTGTAAAACGAGTAGCCGACTATTTAGAGGCTTTTGATGTAAATAGAGATTTTTAATTTAGTAAAATAAGGTAAACAACCCGATAGGTATAAGTGCTTGTCGGGTTTTTTAATATTGATTAAAATTTTTTTAACAATTGATAAAGAGTAACTCCAAAATGATATATTTGTCAACTTTATAATAAAATTAGCATGGAACTTAAATTAAACAAACCGATTTGCTTTTTTGATCTCGAAACTACTGGTATCGATATAGGAAAAGATAGAATTGTTGAAATATCAATCTTCAAAGTTTTTCCAAACGGAAACAAAGAAAGTAAAACATGGTTGGTCAATCCAACTATTCCAATTCCGCCACAAACAACCGCTGTGCACGGAATTACAGATGAAAAAGTAGCCAACGAGCCAACATTCAATGAATTGGCTTCTCAGGTACACAACATGATAAAAGACAGCGATTTGGCAGGATTTAATTCCGACAGATTCGACATTCCTTTATTAGCCGAAGAATTGCTTCGCGCTGGAGTTGATTTTGATATGAAAGGAAAAGTTTCTGTGGATGTGCAAACTGTTTTTCATAAAATGGAAGAGCGAACATTGAGCGCGGCCTATAGGTTTTATTGCAACGAAAGTTTGGAAAATGCCCATTCCGCAGAAGCCGATACTATGGCAACCTTCGAAATTTTGAAAGCACAGTTGGATCGTTATCCTGAATTGGAAAATGATATGAAATTGCTATCTGAATTCACAACCAGAAAAAAAATTGCTGATTTTGCAGGCATGATTGCTTTTGACAAAGACAATGAAGAGATTTTTACCTTTGGAAAACATAAAGGAGCAAAAGTTGAAAAAGTATTAGAAACAGAACCTGGTTACTTCAGCTGGATTCAAAACGCTGATTTTCCTTTATATACTAAAAAGGTTTTGACAGCAATAAAACTCCGAAAACTAAATAATAAATTAGGCTAGTTTTTTAATCATTAAATTCCAATTAACGAAATGAAAATAATCTGTATCGGAAGGAATTATACAAATCACATTAGTGAATTGCAAAATGAACGACCTGATGAACCTGTCATTTTTTTAAAGCCCGACACCGCTATTTTACCAAAAAAATTCCCTTTTGTAATTCCTGAGTTTAGCAAGGATGTACACCACGAAGTAGAGATTTTAGTTAAGATTTCAAAAGTTGGAAAATATATTGATGCAAAGTTTGCACACAAATATTATGATGAGATAGGTCTCGGAATAGATTTTACCGCCCGAGATGTGCAAAATAAATTAAAAGAAAAAGGTCTGCCATGGGAAAAAGCAAAGGCATTTGACGGTTCAGCGGTTATTGGTGACTTTATATCGAAAAAAAATTATAATTCATTAGAAAATATTACTTTTGAGTTAAATAACAATGGCATTACAGTCCAAAAAGGAAATACCGGTCAAATGTTGTGGAAAATTGATGAAATTATTGCTTATGTTTCACAATACTTTACATTAAAAAAAGGCGATATTATTTTTACAGGAACACCAGAAGGAGTTTCGGCAGTAAAACCAAATGATGTTTTAGAAGGATTTATAGAAGGAAACAAACTATTTAGAATACAGATAAAATAATGGCAATAAACTACAACCTAGCAAAAGTATACGCACTTTCGGATAATGATCCAGAATTTGTTATGCAAATCATCACGCTTTTTGTTACCGAGGTTCCACAAGATATGGTGCAAATAGATTTAGGAATCAAAACAAAAGACCACAAACTTGCCTACAGTTATGCTCACAAAATCAAACCCTCATTAGATTTACTGGGAATGAGTGTGGCCTTTGAAGAAATTCTTCAGCTAGAAGCATGGACTAAACGGGAAGGAAAGAAAAAGGAAATCATTGAAACCTTTAAAAGTATCGAAACCCAAGTAGAGCGTACTCTCAAAGAAATAACAAAAGACTTCGAGCTATAATATTAAGTCAAAACAAGCTCGTTTTTTAGAAGTTATTTCAGCTTTTCATTCCAAGTTTTTTTGAAAAAAGCTTTCCGCTTCAATCTGGGCTAAACATCCCAAAACAAATTTGCATTACAAAAAATGAAAGCAACAATTGTAACCATCGGTGATGAAATTCTAATAGGACAAATCATTGATACCAACTCTGGGTTTATTGCAAAATCATTAGATAGAATTGGTGTAGAAATTAATGAAATGTTGTCCATTAGTGACAATAAACAACAAATTTTAGACACCTTTCAACAACTTCAAAACAAAGTAGATTTAGTTATCATTACAGGCGGTTTAGGACCAACAAAAGACGATATCACCAAGCATACTTTTTGTGAGTATTTTGATGACCGACTCGAACTTAACAAAGAAGTGGAAGCTCATGTTATCGAATTAATAGAATCAGTAATGCAACGTCCAGCTTCACAAATGAATAAAGACCAAGCACTCGTTCCATCAAAATGCATCGTTCTTCATAACAAAGTTGGGACAGCGCCAGGAATGTGGATGAAAAAAGAAAATACCGTTTACATTTCGTTACCAGGCGTTCCTTATGAAATGAAATGTATACTTGAAAATGAAATCATTCCAAAAATAGTTAGTGAATACAAAAGGCCTTACATTATTCATAAGACGCTTCTTACCTATGGGCAAGGCGAAAGCTTGGTTGCAGAGCGAATTGAAGAATGGGAAAACAACCTGCCCGAGTTCATAAAATTAGCCTATTTGCCTGCTCCAGGAAGAGTTCGGTTACGGCTTTCAGCCCGAGGAATTGATAAAGAAATTTTAGAAAAAGCAATTGAAGAAAAAGTAGTTTCCCTAACACAAATAATTGGCGATATCATCGTTGGATTTGATGAAGATGAAACCATCGAAGTTGTAATTGGGCGTTTATTGACACAGCAAAACAAAACAATTTCTACCGCCGAAAGTTGTACCGGTGGAAAGATTGCGCAAATTTTGACATCCGTTTCAGGGGCATCTAATTATTTTAGAGGAAGTGTCGTAAGTTATGCAACAGATACAAAAGTTTCGGTCCTTGGGGTATCTCAAAACACACTTAATTTGCATTCTGTGGTAAGCGCGCAAGTTGCAAAAGAAATGGCAACTGGCATCCAAAAGTTGATGAAAACAGATTACGCAATTGCAACCACTGGAAACGCTGGACCCACTAAAGGAGAGGCAGATTCAGCACTTGGGACCGTTTTTATAGCATTGGCAATGCCAAATGATGTTATTGTGACAGAATTTAATTTTGGACAACCCCGTGAAAAAGTGATAGATAGAACAGTAAACAAAGCCTTTGAAATATTGCAAAAAGAAATTTTAAAAAATCTAGTTTAATTATTTTGCATAATAGGTTTATTTTTCTTTTCTTTGCACCCTGATTTTGAATAACGATAAAAGATAAGCATAATGTCAAGAGTTTGTGACCTTACAGGTAAAAGAGCGATGGTGGGAAATAATGTTTCTCACGCTATGAATAAAACTAAGAGAAAATTTTCTGTAAACTTAGTAAAAAAACGTTTCTATCTTGCTGAAGAAGATAGATGGATTACTCTTAGAGTAGCTGCATCTACAATAAAAACAATCAATAAAAATGGATTGGCTGCTGTTTTGAAGAAAGCTAAAGTTAACGGATTTATTAAGTAATTCGATATCCAATAAAAATAAAGTAAGATGGCAAAGAAAGGCAATAGAATTCAGGTTATTTTAGAATGTACAGAGCACAAAGCAACTGGTCTTCCAGGAACTTCACGGTATATCACTAACAAAAATAAAAAAAATACTCCAGACAGATTAGAGATTAAAAAGTTTAATCCAATCTTGAAGAGAATGACAGTTCATAAAGAAATTAAATAATTAGAAATTTCAATAAAAACCTCCGATGTGTTACATTAGAGATTTATTAAAATTCAAAATACTCATTTGAATCATGGCAAAGAAAACCGTAGCAACATTACAAACATCTTCAAAGAGATTAACCAAAGCTATAAAAATGGTTAAATCTCCTAAAACAGGCGCTTATACTTTCTCTGAAAGCATTATGACACCAGAAGAAGTGGATGAATATCTAAAAAAGAAATAATCCATATCCATATTATATATCAAAGCTACTTTCTACCAAAGTAGCTTTTTTATTTTTATATTTGTAACTGATTTTTTAGGGTACAAAGAATATTGTATTCAGAAAAATAAAAATCATAATCCTTAAACTAAATTATGAGTTTTTTTAAAAGAATATTTTCATCCGAAAAAAAAGAAACGCTTGATAAAGGTTTAGAAAAGACAAAGACCACTTTCTTTTCTAAACTTTCTAAAGCAATTGCTGGAAAATCAAAAGTTGACGATGAGGTTTTAGATAACCTAGAAGAAATACTTGTTTCCTCTGATGTTGGCGTGGATACTACTTTAAAAATCATTAAACGAATTGAAGAACGTGTTTCCAATGATAAATATCTTGGAACTGATGAATTAAATCAAATTCTTAGGGACGAGATAGCAGCTTTGTTATCCGAGACTAATTCTGGAGAGGCTTCTGAATTTGAAATTCCAAAGGAGAAAAATCCTTATGTGATTATGGTTGTTGGAGTTAATGGAGTTGGAAAAACAACAACAATTGGTAAATTAGCCCATCAATTCAAAAAGGTAGGTTACAAAGTAGTACTTGGTGCAGCGGATACATTCCGTGCCGCGGCTATAGACCAATTGCAAGTTTGGGCAGATAGAGTAGGCGTTCCTTTAGTAAAACAACAAATGGGAAGTGATCCTGCATCTGTAGCGTTCGATACCTTGCAAAGTGCAGTTGCTCAAAATGCCGACATAGTAATTATAGATACTGCTGGGAGATTACACAATAAAGTTGGTCTAATGAATGAATTAACCAAGATTAATCGAGTGATGCAGAAAGTAATTTCAGGCTCACCACATGATGTTTTATTAGTTTTAGATGGTTCAACGGGTCAAAATGCTTTTGAACAAGCTAAACAATTTACTGCAGCAACTGATGTTACGTGTTTGGCAATTACAAAATTAGATGGAACCGCAAAAGGAGGAGTAGTTATTGGAATATCTGACCAATTCCAAATTCCAGTAAAATATATAGGAGTTGGAGAAGGAATCGAAGATTTACAAGTTTTTAATAAATTTGAATTTGTAGATTCGTTTTTTAAATAATAAATGGAACTATGAATAAAGTACTAGGTTTTTTTACAAATACATCACCATTAAAGTTAATAATTGTTAGTGTTATTCTTGGAATAGGCGCTTCTTTTTTAGAAAAACCATTGCCAAGTTTTTTTCTTGCCCTGCGATTAATTTCTTTCCTACTATTTATTTACGCAGTAATTAGACTTTTTAATTCAAAATAGAAGATAATTTCTAGTAGTATAGAGCGCTAATTTTCCCCCATAATTCTTCATCAAATCCCGATAGTCCAAATGTTGGATTTTCTGGATTTGCCACTTCGCCCATTCTAATTACCACCATTTTTTTGCTAGGAATTACATAGATTTTCTGATCATTTTTGCCTAATGCCATATACATATCATTTGGAGCATTTGCTATTAAAGTTCCTGAAAATTGCAATTGAGATTGAGGCAAATGATAGCTTGATTTTCCGTTTAACCACCATAAATAGCCATATGCTTGATTAATAGTTTGTGAAGTTGTAATTGCTTGATTAAAAAAACCTTCACTGATAATTGATGTTCCGTCCCAATTTCCTTTGTTTAGTGAAAGTAGCCCAAATCGAGCCATGTTTTTAGTTGTACTCCAATACACGCTCAAATCATCTAGATTAACCCATGCGCCACCAGTCATTCCAATTCTATCTCTTAATTTAGTGTTGAAATAATTCGTCCAGTTTTGCCCACTTGCTTCTGCAACAACATCTTGCAATTTTACATAAACATTGTGATAAGCCCATCTTGTACCAGAATCTGCAACATATTGAAGATTTGTAGGCGAAACATCATCGCCAAGTTGATCATTTAATCCAGAACTCATAGACAATAAACTTTTGCATGTAATAAGGTTTTCTTTTGTTAAAGAAGCGCTTGTCCATCCAGTACCTAAATAATCGGAAACTTTATTATTTATATTTAACAGTCCTTCGTCTTGAGCGATACCTGTCATTGTAGCCGTAAGTGTTTTTCCAGCACTTGCCCAATACCATGGTGTTGTGGCATTATGTCCATTAAAATAGTGCTCGATAACAATTCTTCCGTTGACCAAAATGATAAAACCCTTAGTATTTTTTACTTCTAAAAAGTCCAATAAAGGCTGCACTGCCGTTTGATCCCAATTTAATTCCGACAATGCTTTTGTTTCCCAATTTTCAGATGCCAATGGAGGGAAATACATACTTTCAATAATTGTTGAAAAATTCTTTTCATCTCCATAAACAGTCCCAATTTCATTGGTTGCATAAGCTCTAACATAGTATGTTGTTCCTTCAAGAAGACCAGTTATGTTAGAGTTAAATATTCCAAGACCAATACCATCAATTGTTTTACTGTTTGCTATAGTTGGGTTTGGGTTTGTACTCCAACAAATTCCTTTAGCAATTATTTCAGAACCTCCATTATTGGATATATTTCCACCACTGATAGCCGTTGTAAATGTGATTGAAGTTATTGCAGTTGTTGAAATTGTAGGTAGGACAACTTGAATTTCGTTATCATCTTTTGAACAAGAAAGGAATATTAATAATAAGAATAGTGTATTTATTATATTTTTTTTCATTTTAAGCATGATTTGAGGGTTGGACTTTAAAATTAGTAAATAGTTTAATGCGAATAACAAAAATTTGTATTCCACAATAACTTAATTAATATTAAATTTGTGGAATAAGTAATTTTTTATGTCAACATTCGGTTCGTTATTATTGAACACTATTCATCAAGGCGATTGCATTGCTTTACTCAAAAAAATCCCCGATAATTCGGTGGATTTGATATTTGCAGATCCTCCTTATAATTTACAATTGAATGGACAATTGACTAGGCCAAACCAATCCAAAGTAGACGCTGTAAATGACGAATGGGATAAGTTTGAGAGCTTAGCAGTGTATGATGATTTCACGAAAAATTGGTTGAAAGAGTGTCATCGTGTTTTAAAAAAAACCGGGAGCATTTGGGTTATTGGAACATATCATAATATTTTCAGAGTGGGTGCCACTTTACAAGATTTAGGTTTTTGGATGTTGAATGATATTGTTTGGATAAAAACTAATCCAATGCCAAATTTTAAGGGAACACGTTTTAATAACGCGCACGAAACCCTACTTTGGGCAACCAAATCAGAGAAATCAAAATATACCTTTCATTATCATTCCATGAAAACCATGAATGAAGATTTGCAGATGCGAAGTGATTGGTTTATTCCAATTTGTCAAGGGGAAGAGCGAATTAAAGTCAATGGACAAAAAGCACACTCCACACAAAAGCCAGAAGAATTATTATATCGTGTCATTTTATCTAGTTCAAATTTCGGTGATGTGGTTCTTGATCCATTTTCTGGAAGTGGAACAACTGCAGCTGTTGCAAAGAAATTAGGCCGAAATTTTATAGCTTTCGAAAGAGAACAATTTTATATTGATGTTGCCAATAAACGATTAAAAGAAATTGTTCCTATTAAAGAAAATCTATTGGAATATAAAGTTGAAGTAAAAAAACCAAAAGTGCCTTTTGTTAATCTTATTGATAAAAATATTGTAAAAGTAGGTGATTTTTTATTCTCAAAAGACGAAAAATTCAAAGCCCAAATTCAAGCCGATTCGTCACTAGAAAATAATGGTTTTGCGGGTTCCATTCACAAAGTTAGTGCGCAGCTTTTAGGAAAAGAAAGCAACAATGGCTGGACATTTTGGTATGTAAAACAAAAAGGAAAACTAATTTCTATTGATGATTTGAGAGAACAATTTGCAAAAAAATACATGAAATAAAATGAAAAAATCAATTTTAGGTTTACTGGTGTTTTTGGTAATTTCTTGCCAATCGAAAGTTAATAAAGAAGATATCTCAAAGCTAAATGGTTATTGGGAAATTGAAAACGTAGTTCTGTCCGATGGAACAAAAAAAGAATACAAAATCAATGAAACAATTGATTATTTTGAAGTAAAAAACAATATAGGTTTCCGCAAAAAAGTGATGCCACAATTTGATGGCAAATATTTAGTAAATGACCAACAAGAAAAAATTAAAATTATTGAAAAAGATAATAAATTTTTTATTGAATATGCAACGTTATATGCCAAATGGACAGAAGAAATTCTTAAAATTTCAGACAACGAATTGGTGTTAAAAAATAAGAAAGATTTAGAATATCATTATAAAAAAGCAACCCCTTTTTCTGTAAAATAATGGCAAAACGATTAAGTAACGAAAGTGCAATTAGTGATGTATTGAAGGCATTCATTGAAGTGAATAAACTCCAAGCAGGCATGGATAAAATCAATGTAGAAGATGCATGGAAGTCGCTTATGGGAAATGGCGTGAACAGTTATACTAAAGAAGTTGTTTTAAAAGGAAGTACTTTGTATGTCTCGTTAACATCGGCAGTATTACGGGAAGAATTAAGCTATGGGAAGCAAAAAATTATTACAATGATTAATGAAGAATTGCGAAAAGATATTGTGAAGGATATCGTTTTAAGATAGAAACACGCCATTTTAAAATATAAAAAAATCCATTTCAATCAAGAAATGGATTTTTTGTATCCTGTAATTTGAATACTAGAATTGCTCTCTTCCAGAAAAATGGAAAGCACCTTCAATAGCTGCATTTTCGTCGCTATCTGAACCGTGAACCGCATTTTCTCCAATAGAAGTTGCATATTTTTTACGAATTGTTCCTTCTGCTGCATCCGCAGGATTTGTTGCTCCAATCAAAGTTCTGAAAGCTTCAACAGCGTTTTCTTTTTCTAAAATTGCAGCAACAATTGGTCCGCGTGTCATGAATTCTACTAATTCTCCGTAGAAAGGTCTTGCAGCGTGAACGGCATAAAATGCTTTTGCATCAGCTATTGTTAATTGTGTCAATTTCAAAGAAACGATTTTGAAACCACCTTCAGAAATCATATTTAAAATTCCTCCAATGTGTCCGTTTTCAACGCCATCAGGTTTAATCATTGTAAATGTTCTATTTGTAGCCATTTTATTTTTTGTTTTTAATTTGGGTGCAAAAGTACGCTTTTTTAAACAAATTGCAAGTTCTAACTATAAAGTTATAATTGTAAATTTTTGTTCCAATGGTTTCAATTCCAAAAGTATTTTTTCAATTAATTCAGTTCCATATTCCAAATAAAATTCCGAAAAATTGGCTTTGCGTTCTTGTAAACTTTGATTAGGAAACAATTCGTTTTTTAATTGAATAATCCGTTCTAATTCTGAGGCATGAACTCTTTTCTCCGCTTTCAATAACCGTTTTTCTAGATTTTCCAAACCTTTGATTTGTTTTGTTTCTTGCGCTTTTACAGCACCAAAAAAGGACGTATCGGTTTTAGAAGCAATTTTATATAAGTTTTCAAATTGTGATTTCAAATGTGCCTTTTGCTCCGAAAAATCTATTGTAAATTCCGAAAATTTCTTTGTTTTATTATTGAACAACTCTTGTTGTTTTAAGAATAAATCACTCCAAGTCAAATTTAATTTGTTTGCTTTGTCATTTTGTTTTTGTGTTGCCAAAAGCACCGAATTACGTAATAAAAGTATTGGTAATGTGATATCGTTTGCTTCAAAATTTGATTTTAATTCCAGCCAATAGGCTATTTCTCCACCACCGCCAATATAGCATAAATTGGGTAAAATAACTTCTTGATACAACGGTCTCAAAATGACATTTGGACTGAATTTTTCTGGATTTGCATTTAACAAATCGAGTATTTCATTTTCTGAAAATGCTAATTTGGTATTGTTTATTTTGTAAATGCCATTT
>JBILYQ010000025.1:0-12483 GCA_044377655.1 Flavobacterium sp. | reverse complement strand
ACCATTGAGTTGCATGGAACGAAATTTAAATCAGTTGAATTCTTCTTCATCCAATCCAGGTCTTCCTTGTTTGAAAAAAACAGGACCTTTTGATTCTAGTTTTATTAAAATAGCCAAAATTGGTATCAACCACGATAACAACAAAATAATCACCAAAAGCGAAAAAATTACATCAAAAATTCTCTTTATCGCTTTAATAATCGGTTCGTGCAATTGCGTTTTTTGCAGGGATAAAACAGGAAATAATTCATAATATTCCATTTTTAAATTTTTGGAGAAAATTTCTTTTGTGTCCGGAATAAATTTTATCGCCTTGCCGTTTTCATCAGCAAAATCGACAAGATCACGCAGTTGTTCATTTGAAATTTCATTCAGCGAACAATATATTTCATCTACTTTTTTATCTAAAACAAATTCTTTAATAGATTCTATTTTGCCAATTATTTCTGGATTTGTTTTCTTATCAGAAAAAAATCCCAAAAAACGATATCCATAATCGTTTCTGTTTTCAAAAACCTCTTTTAATCGAATTGATTCAACGGAATAGCCAATAATAACCGCATTTCTAAAGTTGCTACCGGTCATTATTCTATATTTTTTTAAATAATAGAAGAGTAAGTATTTGAATAAAACAATCAACAAAAAACTAGTTGTCATAAAAATTGCAATAGCTTTTCCGCTAAAAATAGACTGCTTTGCAAACGGAAAAAATGCAATTGTCACTAATAAAAACAACAGAAATTGTTTAATCAATTTGGAAATAATTTCTACAGGTGTGGTAAAGCGAAACACTTCATAAAAACCTATAATAAAAGCAATTAACAACCAAACAACTAATTGATATGGAATAAAATACAAATAATTCAGTTTCAGTTCGCTAAAAAAAAACAAATTGAAAACGGCAATGACTATCAGATCAATAAAGACGCTAATAGGCCGAATATATTTTGAATACCTACCTGTTTGAGAAGCTACCATTTTTTAATGAATATAACTCTTAAAATCTTTGTGTTCTTCTTTTAGAAGTTCTTCCAAAGACAAGGATTTGAAATAGTCATAGGTTATTTTCATACCTTCTTCTCTGTTGACTTTTGCCTCCCAACCCAACAATGCTTTGGCTCTTGTGGTGTCTGGTTGACGCTGCATTGGATCATTGATTGGCAACGGATGGTAGACCACTTTTTGATTGGTTCCTGTTAATTTTATAATTTCGTCTGCAAAATCTTTAATGGTAATTTCGTCTGGATTTCCAATATTTACCGGTTGTGAATAATCGGAATGAAGCAATCTGAAAATGCCCTCTACTTGGTCGTCAACATAACAAAAAGAGCGTGTTTGCATTCCGTCTCCAAAAATGGTTAAGTCTTCTCCGCGAAGCGCTTGTCCAATGAAAGCTGGAATTACCCTTCCATCATTTAATCTCATTCTTGGACCATAAGTATTGAAAATCCTAACAATTCTGGTTTCTACGCCATGAAACGTATGATATGCCATCGTTATCGATTCTTGAAAACGTTTGGCTTCGTCATAGACGCCTCTTGGACCAATGGTATTCACGTTGCCATAGTAATCTTCTGTTTGTGGATGAACCAATGGATCTCCATAAACTTCGGAAGTGGAGGCAATAAGTATTCTAGCTTTTTTTACTCGTGCCAAACCTAAAAGATTGTGTGTTCCTAGAGAACCTACTTTTAAGGTTTGTATCGGAATTTTTAAATAATCTATAGGACTTGCTGGTGATGCAAAGTGAAGAATATAATCTAATTCTCCTGGTACATGAACAAACTTAGTAACGTCATGGTGATAAAATTCAAAATTTTGAAGTTTGAATAAATGCGCAATGTTTTTCAAATCTCCTGTAATTAGGTTGTCCATCCCTATCACAAAATAGCCTTCGGCTATAAATCTATCACAAAGATGTGATCCTAAAAATCCAGCCGCACCAGTTATTAATATTCTTTTCATATTGGATATTTCTTTTTATAATCTATTCAAAAAGGGCTTAATCGCTTTTCTTGAATTGCTGTTTTATGTGTTGCTTTTGGAATTATTTTTGGCTGTTGCCGAATTGAACAAACAGTACATTACGGTAAAAAAGACAACACCTCGCTGTCGCCATAAAAATGATTCTGTCAAAAATAAACTTATCATTAGAAATGCGAAAGCAAAATGAACAAAATCTTTTGATTTAAATGCATTTTTTACGTTTATAAATAACATTATGAGCAATAACAAAAACCCGAATATTCCCAATTCTGCAAAATTTTGGACATATTGGTTATGAAAATTTTTGTTTTGATATCCGTCCTGCTCCTCGCTTCCCATGAATAGGTTATATTGGATGGCTTTCTCCTCTATTTTAAGATGGGAAGCATTCAATCCAAAACCAGTGAATAAAACATTGTTCTCTACAATTAACTCAGTAAAAATTCTAAATTGATAGACTCTAAATGCTGTTCCAGGAAAATAATCATTGGGCTGAAAGGTTTTACTGGTCCAAGCCTGTTTGATGCTGACATTATAGACTTTATTGTTGCCTTTACTAATGACATCATTCACGGTACTATCGGCCATATTGGTTTCATATTCTACTAAAAACCGATCTCTAATTTTTCCAATAAAAGTGAGCGAGAAAAGGAAAACTACAAAAAACACAAGGTTTCTCATTCTCATTCGTTGCGATACTTTGGTGAGAAATAAATAATGAACAAGGATTAAACCAATAAAAACTACAATAATATTTTTTGAAGACAACAAAAACACCATTGCCAACAACAAAGCCAAGGCAATATAATCAAAGAAGGATTTCGTTGTTTTTTGGAAAAAATAGAAAAAAGCCACCGAAACATATACCGAAACATGGATTGCATTAACGTCTTTTGTAACCAATTCGTGGTAAAAAAAGACACTGCTGTCTTGAACGATACTATATCTAACAAGTGCTTTTATAAAATAAAACACCGTAAACACGAGAATTCCATAGCTGTAATAATGAATAATCTTTTGCTTTTGTTGTTCAAAAAAATCTTTGTTAATCAAAAACACCAACGGAATTAAAAGCAACGGAACTTCTTTTGACAAAGCTGCCAAAGTGCTTTTTTGATCTATAGACCAAAAAAAAGAAAGCGCCATTAGGAAATATAAAAGTAATGGTACTAGTAAATTTGGTTGGAGAGAAAAATGTTCTTTTTTAAATACAATTAGACTTGTGATGACCAAAACACCAAGCGATATGCTATTGACAGCATAACTTAACGGAATAGAAAGTAACACTAAAAGTAGTGGAACAAAAAGTGTGTTTTTACTATTTTCGCTTTTCAGATTTTGAAAAACAGTCTTCAAAAAGTTGGAGGTATTCGCCATTTATTTTTTCCCAATTAAATTCGCTCACAATGGCTTGAAAATTATTTTTTACCATCTGCAAGTTATCATTTTTTTTGATTGTGTGAAGTAAATTTTTCACTTCTGTTGCGTTTGAAAAATAATAACTGTTTTCTTTTAAAATTGCCTTGTTGAAATGGTTGTTATGGGCAATGACTAATGCTTTTGATGCCATGGCTTCAAGCAAGGAAGGATTTGTTCCGCCTACAGAGTGGCCGTGAAAATAAATTTTGGAAAAACAGCGTAAATTATTAAGATGTTCTAAGTTATAAATACCACCAATAAATTGGATATTTTGGTGTGCCTTGAATTTGTTTTTAAGGAATTCTCCATATTTTGTGTTATGATTCCCTATCACTAAAATCGGCGTTTTATCATCGCTCATGGCAACGCCTTCCAAAACCATATCGAGATTATTTTCGGGTTCAAAACGAGCCATAATCATGTTGTAGTTTCCTTGTTCAATTTGATAATCCTTCAAAATTGCTTCGTTTGGATTTTCAAAAGGATGCGCTCCATAGGCAATATAGGTAGAATTTTTGTTGTAACGTTCTTTTAGAAATGTTTTAATTCCAAGCGAATCTGAAATTAGATAATCACTGCTGACTGCCGCTAATCGTTCAGCAAATCTCAAGAATTGCTGAACTGGCTTAGAATATTTGGAGCGTTTCCACTCAATTCCATCCATGTTAGTGATGATGATTGGTTTTTTGGGCAATAGGAAAAACCAAATAGAATTACTGGTATAGCCTAATTGCAGAATGATATCAAAATTTCTTTTTCGAGAATCAATAATGCAATTATAATCATATATAAACTGGCCAAAAGTGCCTAATTTATATTCTGGATCATGCTTGTGAATGATGTTTACGCCGTGAAATGTTTTCTCTTGAAAAGGATGATTGTGCGAATTATAGACAGAAACCTCATGGCCTTTTTTAACCAAATAAACAGAAAAGAATTCAGCAAATTGCTCAAATCCTCCGTAATAATTGGGTACACCACGAGTTCCTAAAATGGCTATTTTCATGAATATCTTTCTTTTTCAGAAGGCAAAAGTAGCAAAATTTGTTTAGGAATTCTATAAAAATATTTTA
This sequence comes from Flavobacterium sp., assembly GCA_044377655.1. GTDB lineage: Bacteria > Bacteroidota > Bacteroidia > Flavobacteriales > Flavobacteriaceae > Flavobacterium. The sequence goes on along the minus strand of JBILYQ010000025.1, from coordinate 8,005 downwards.
AGATAAATCTTTGTTTTCCAAAAGCGCTTCAAAGATTTTTTCAAAATGCTGTACATGGCTATCTAAAGAAAAAACCGCTTTGGCTCTTTGGTTTCCTTTGGCTCCAAAAGTTTTTCTTAATTCGGGATTGTAAATTAATTTTTCCAAGGCCATTGCCAAGCTGTCTTCATTGTTTGGCTCAAATAAAAAGCCTGTTTCATTGTCTAAGACAATTTCTGTTGGCCCACCATGATTTGATGCAACAACAGGTTTGCTGGCAAGCATGGCCTCAATGACTACCATTCCAAAAGGCTCTGGCTCTGTGGATGGCACAACGGCAATATCAATAGAATCCCAAAATTTTCCAATTTCCTCCTGAAAAGGAATTATTAGAACACGCTGTCCCAATTGGAATTCTTTAATTTTTTCAATCAAATTTATCTCAAATACTTCTTGATTTGGTGGTGGCGACCCAATAAAAACCAATTTAATATTTGAGTGGTTTTTTGATAAAATATGAAATGCCTTCAACAATAACTGTTGCCCTTTCCAACTGTTAATTCTTCCAACTAGCGCGATTACAATCTCATCATCATTTGAGAAAAAATAATCTTTCCTAACACTGTTTATAGCTGCTTGTGAATAATCAATTTTATTAGCAACATCTATTCCGTTCCAAACAAACTCAGATTTTGCCGTTAGTGTTGCGTTATCTTTTATCCAAAAATCCATTGTCTCTTTCGAATCATAAACTATCTTATGATTGTTTTTGAAAGCGAGAATATTTTTGAAAGCAAAATTAAAAATTTTGGGTCTGGCTATTATTTCTTGAACGTGCCACAAATGTTTGATATTTCTTTTTTGGGCAAAAAGTATCCCAATCAATGCAGCCAAAGTATGTGAATAAACCAATTTAAAATCATATTCTTGATTGAGTTTGTCTAACATTTGTATTCCTTCTTTGTATTCTTTAAAAAACTTAATAAGGTTTTTTGGCGAAAACATTTTTCTGTATAATTTTAATACAGGCGCAATGATAACTTTAATGTTGTTTTTTTCGAATTCTCTTTTTAACGGTCCTTCAAAAGGCAAAATAACAACTGGCAAATATTTTGATTTATCCAGATTGGAAATAAACATTAAAATCGTTTTATCAGAACCATAAAGTTCAGCTGACTGATGTATAAAAAGAATACTTTTCATTTATTTAATAGCGTTATTATTTAATTTTTCTGAATAGGCAATTAGCAATCCTATCAGTACTGTTTTTGTGTCAATCAGATTATAAAATCCCAGAAACACCCAATTTGAAATTATCAAGAATATGCCTGTTCCGAAAAAGAGTAAATTTATCTGTTTTGAAAGTGCTGTTGTGGCTTTCCTTTTCTTTAAAAAGAAATAAATGGTATATAAATAAAATAGGATTCCTATCAATCCTGCTTTTAGAAAAACAATCATAAAACCATTGTGTAAAATGGAAATAAAACGTAAATCCATGTCGCCAAGCCAAACTTTTTGTTTCAAATCAATTCTTGAACCCAATCCTTTTCCAAACAACACGTTCCAAACCCCATCTCTTGCAACTTGTCTTGTGGTCATTATATTTTCATAGGACCGATAATTGTCATTGAAATCTTTCCAGTCGTCTCGCTTGATTTTTGTTTTAAAAGGCTCCATCGGCGCCACTTTTATTTTGTATAAAAAAGCCTCCACACCATCGCCACTCCTTTTTGGGTTTATATACAAAACCGTTGCATACCCTATTATGGAAACTAGTACTATCGAAACTATAACCGTTATAGAAGTTTTATTGATTTTTAAAAATCCTTTCATTGCCAAAAACAAAATCACAAATTGTATAAAATTGGTTCTCGCCAAATACATGAAAGCCGAAAAACCAATTAAATATGTAAAAAAAAGTGTTTTTTTTCTAGAAAAACCCAATTCAAATTTTTCATGAAAAAGCAAAATAATCACTGCGTAAACCTCATAATCACTAAAAAAACCACTAAAATCTCTAATCGCATTGACTGTGTTAGCTCCGTAAAAAATGACCGCATGAAGTAATATAGTCAAGTGACATATAGCAACAAAAACAGCGGCATAAATAACTAATTTAAATACATTGTTTAAATTTCTTTGGTACAATTGATACCCTATGAATAATCCCATGACTGGTTTTAACAAATAAGTAACGTCCCTAACTATAAAATAGGTTTGGTATTTATTGAAAAGCATCATTACAAAAGCAATGATTAAAATGACTATAAATGGAATAATCAATTTTAAAAAGGAATAAGAATACTTGTTTGTAACGGATATTGCGACGGTGAAAGCCCAAACAAAAAGTGTTAGTTCAAAATGATTCAAATAGGGTATCGCAATACATAAAACATAGAGCAATTGGTAAAAAAAATTATTCGGAAACGTTAATTTCATTTACTCAATTGTTTTGATGATTTTGGCTGGAACTCCGCCGATGATTGAATTTTCAGGATAAATTCCATTTACAACTGCGCCAGCGGCAACCACGGAATTACTTCCAACTTCACAGCCGTCAAGAAAGGTGACTTTTGCGCCAACCCAAATATTATTGCCTAATTTTATTCCTTTTGAGGTCACTCCTTGTTCTCGAATTAGTTTTGTTGTATCGCTGAAATTATGGTTTTCGGAATGAAAGGAAACATACGAACCCATAATAACATCGTTTCCAATTTCAATTCCTCCTGGTGCTCCAAAATGGGTAAAGTCGCCTACAGCAGAATTATTGCCCATTTTCAGACCTTTCCCATATTTTGAAAAATGACTTGTAGATAATAGATTAGAATACGCGCCGATTTTAACACAATCGCCCAAGATGATTTTTTCGGAGGAATAACCGTCAATTACACATTGTTTTTCTATGGTCACGCTTTTTCCAAAAATGATATTACTCGAATTAAGGATTTTTGTGTTGTGGCCAATAAACACTTTTTTTCCGGTCTTTAAAAAACCTCTTATCACCATAAAGGTTCTTTTTGTAAGCATGTAAAATAGAAGCTTATCTGGAATATTCGGGTCGATGGTGTAACTTTTTCCAGACTTGTTGAGCAATTTTTGAAATAGTTTTTTTATCATTTCCCTTTTATTGAATGTCGAAAAAACATTTCTGAAACAGAAAATGTTTAAATCCTTTCAAAAATACACTTTTTAGGCATAATTTGATAAACGCAAGCGTTTTTATTTACGGCAGAAAATCTCTTTTAAGCTAATATAGTAAATAAGAATGGTGATAATTTCTATTACTACCAAAGAACATAATACACCTAAAATCTCAAATTTGGGGAGCACTGCAATCATAATCAACACATTGAGAATGACCACAACCATGGTTGTTTTGATATAAACTCCTTGTTTGTTGGAGCCTAACAATAATTGTTTTAAAGGAATGGAAACGGCTAAGGCAATAGGAATAAGTGTTGCAACCTGCAATAAACCACTGATGGTAGGAACATTATTTAAAGTGAAATAAGAAACTATTTTGTTTGCAAACAAACTGACAAAACACATGGCCATGATTATGAAAATAAAGTTCAAACCATTGTACTTTTTCCAGAATTCGATTCCTTCACTACGCTTTTTTTCCAGCAGGAAGCAAATCCTTGGATAGACAAAGTTGAAGAACAAATGAATGTATGTTTTGAAAATCACAATCACCTGATCTACTATTTTAAATTGTCCCGCCATAATGTTAGTTCCGAAAACACCTATTAGCATTATGGGAGAATACATTTGTAACGACATGAAAATCTGAGAAGAAAATATTGAAAAGTTGTTTTTGAGAAGCAAAATAATATTTTCTCTTTTTATTTTTCTGAATGAAAAAGCATTGGACTGAACAATAAAAAAAAACGCAATCGTATTAGCCAAAATGGTTCCAATTCCCCACCAAAGATTGACGAATATATAGTCAGATTTTTGCTGAATAAAAAAAAGAATCCCCAATAGATAGATGGCTTTGGAAAAAATGGTCAGGATAGTTATCCATTTGAAATTTTCGATGCCTTGCAAAAACCAGGTTGGGTTGATAAATTGTCCAATTAGAATGGGCAATCCTAGAAAAAATAATTCTTTTTCGGCATGGAAAAAGGGAATGAAATAAAACAGTAATGAAGCTATTAGCAAAACTATAAGCAACAAAATGAATTTGGTGCTGAAGGTGGTTATAAAAATTTTTTCTAATTGAGCTGGATTTTCTCTGTTGACAGCAACGTCTTTGACGCCAATGATGTCCGAACCATAATCAATAAAAACCATCAGAAAAAAACAAATTGCCATTCCAATACTTGTTTTTCCAAAATTTTCTATTCCGCAAACATAAACAATATAAGGAACAACAAGTAGCGGTGTTATTAAATTAAAACCTTGTCCAACACCATACGTAATCAGGTTGTTGAATTGTTTGTTTTTAAATACTTTACTTATTTTGGTTCTCACTTATTTGAATTAAAAAAAGCTACAATTTGAATTCAAGATGTAGCTTTTAAAACTTATTTTGTTTTTATACAGTGATTTTTTTTATCTCTTTCAAAAATGTTTGGTTAGGGTAGAAAAATGGAGTGACGAATTCCTTTGGGTTTTTCAAAAACTTAACTGTTCCTTTAACTTCATCTATTTCTGATTTTATTAAATCGTTAGGAGAAAAATATTTAAAAAAATCTGATCCTTTAATTTCAAAAGACTTTCCATAAAAATCAAATTTTAACTTTTCAACCAATACATCTCCTTGCTCTTTATTAATTCCAAAATCCAACCTAATATGAGTTGGAATAATTTCTTCTTTAAAATTGAAGACTATTTTTTGTGTATCTGGCTGGCCTTTAACTGAGTTCCAATAGGTGTTTTGCTCATTAAAATTAATGGTGTTGTCCTCTGTATAATAAACCGCAAAATCATCTTTTACCGGACAGGTAACGTCTAATTCTACACTGAAAAATTCTTTTTTTGGTTCTTCCTGTTTTGCTGGTTCTTGAACTTTCTTTTCTTCTTTACAAGAAATAAATAAAATTGTAAAGGCTAAAATTGATACTATTTTTTTCATAATTCACTTTGATTTTTGTTGCAAAAATATTGTTTTTTGATCTATAATTTATACGTTTACTTAAATTAATATGTGATTTTTAAAAATCAACAAAATTTAAACTTCCTTTTACTAATTCTAGACTATTAAATAATTGTTACTTTTTTATCCGTTACAATTAAAGCTTCCTTTTTGTTTTCACTATCTCTAATATAAATGGCGACCTTATAAAGACCCACCTTAAAATTTTCCTTCAATAACTCTGTTTTAAATCCGGACCTAGATAAATCATACTTACTTTTAAAATAACTCGTAACATCTGTTCTGCTTATACTTTCGGTATTTAATACAAGTTCATCATTTTCATTTATAAGCAAAAGATGTATTTTAACATTGTCAGTAGATTGATTTTCAAAATAAATCCAACCAGAAATTTCTATTTTCGTATCGTTTTCGTTAAAAATTTCTATTGAAGAGTTAGAGCTGTCGCCATTTCTGTCTTTGTATGGTTTCATAAATTTTGACAAATCTACATTTGGCTTGTAGGTTGATTTTGGTTGATAATGCTTTGCATAACAATCAAACAAAGCAATATTGTCATCAACAACATACAAACTGTCTAATATTTTATTGGTATTATCAGTTGGTTTGTCAGGTGTATTATTAATATCTAAATACCAAAATGGTTTAATCTCATTTGGATTTACCAAACTATTTTCCGCTAATTTATTTAATGTTTCTTTTATTACAGGATGATTCTCGCTCGCTTTTAAGTAATATGACATATAATATTCAAAACTTGAATAAATTGGCTCTTTAGGATTATGTTTACTTTTTACATATTGACATACTTCTCTATACTGTGTTTTCATTATTCCTCTATAATATGCTTTTACAATAACTACATCAGCATATGAGAATAAAACAAATGAAAAAACCAATGTCGCTTTTACCAAATTATTTTTAATATAATACAAGCCTGTTGCTATTAATAATATTATGGCTGGAAGAATGTTTATAAAGTACCTACTAACAATCATTGGCAAATTAATAAATGAAATTGCCAATGGTATGATTAAAGTAATTATTATCCAGACAAAGAGTATAAAAAACGAAAAAACTTGTTTTTCTTTATTTGGGTCAATTGCGTACTGTTGATATTCATTTCTGCTAAATAATTTAATGAAAAAGAAAATAATACCCATTACAGCTATCATGATTGAGACCTCAGAAAACCCAAAAAATTCTTTAATCATTAGAGTGTAAACATCCTTTTCTGGGAGGAGTATCCAAAACGAATCTCGTTTGCTGGCTGTGAAAAATATTATTAATGATGGGATATACAAAATCGCGGTAACTATTCCTGAGAGGAACGAGTATAAAAAGAATTTTTTTTGTGATATCTGATATGGCTTTAATATGAAATACAATAAAATTAGATATTGTGAAAACAAAGTAAATAATGCAAAAAAATGAGTGTAAATCATTAAACAAGCAAAAAAAGAATGTAATAAAGCCGTCTTTAATGTTGGTTTTTTAATGAATTTTATTAAAAAATAAAATGAAATCGTTGTTGTAAAAAACAACATGGAATACATTCTTGCCTCCTGAGAATGATAAATATGGAAATAATTTACACTCATTAATAACACAGAAATTATGCCTACTTTTTTATTAATTAATTCTTTAGCTAAATAATAAATTGAAAACAATCCTGCAATTCCAAATAAAACAGAAACAGCTCTTGCTACAAAACAAGTATCTCCAAATAGTATATTAAAAAAATGGACTATGTAATAGTATAAAGGTGGATGAACATCATTTTTTAATGCATCAAATATTTGAATAAAGGATTTATCCGAAGTGGTATTTATCATTGTAAATAACTCATCACCCCAAGGACTTTGGTAATCTAACTTATAGAATCTAATTATAGTCGCAACTAAAATTATAAAAAGTAATTCTTTATGCTCTTTAATCCAATTTAACAATTTCATATTTAATAATTTTTTAATAGAAAATAAAGTTCTTTAATAATTTTGAAACTTGTTTTAAAACCCAATTTTGAACCCTCAACATCTTTCCAATCATAAATTGGAATTTCCATTCCTTTATTTAAGCAGTTTTCCTTTTTTAATCTTGCAAATATTTCCATATCAAAAAGCCAAGAAGTCTTAAAGGGCTCTACAAAGGCAACTTTTATTATCTCCTTTGAAAATATTTTAGCACCACACTGAGTATCATAAATCCCAAGCTTTAATTTAAAATTTACACTAGTAATAATTACTCTACCTATAATATGCCTATACCATTTTCTTTCAATACCTGAGTTTAATAGTAGAACTCTTGAGCCAAAAACAAACTGATAATCACTATTATTAACGATTTCAATTAGTCGCTTTATCTCGTTTGGAGGTGTTGAAAAATCAGCGTCGAAGTAACCTATAAAATCAAACTCATTTCTTTGATTAATCGTTTTTATTGCCTTAAAAATTGTATTAGCTTTACCTTCATTCTTCTCATAGTTCATCACAAAACACCTCTCATTATAATGACCTGAAATATCATTCAATATTGATAATGTATTATCCTTACTACCGTCGTTTGCAAAGAAAATAGTTGCATGAGTATTATTAATTATATAATCTATATTTTTCTTTTCAATTCTTTTTTCCTCATTGTAACAAGGAATTATAATAGCTGTTTTTTGCATAAATCAATACTTTTAAAATTGGAAATCTTTTTTTAAGTTTTCCCTTAATCATGGATTTTCATCCATAAATGCTTTTAATCTCTCTGTTTTTTCCAATCACTAGATTTAATCTTTTTACTAGAATTGGAAAACTGTTTGTTTGTGTTGAGTAAAAAATTTTCTCGATTTTATGTGTTTCAAATGTTTTTTTTTAATCTCACTAAAGGCCTATTTTTTTGAAATGGTAAATTTTGAAATTTTTAGTGGCGAATTGA
>JBILYQ010000218.1:0-4256 GCA_044377655.1 Flavobacterium sp. | reverse complement strand
TTCCAATACTATTAATTCATTGTGCTCTTCAACTCTAGGTATGATTTTAGTTTTAAATTGTATAGAACCCATTTCGGCAACGTATTTTTTATTTCGCTGGTTGTCCTTCTCATTCAAAATCATGGTGTTGAAGAGTACAATTCCTTTTGGATTTAATAGAAAACCAATTCTATTCATGAAAAATTTTTCAAAAAGAAAGTTTGGCATTGTAGTATCTTGAAAAATATCAATAATTATTAAATCGTATTTATCATTGGATTTTAACACAAAATCAAAGGCATCATTTATGAAGATTTTGAGGTTTGGAATTTCGTTTAATTTGAAATAATCATTGGCTAGTTCAATTATTTCTTTGTCGATTTCAACACCAATAATGTTTCCCTTAAATTTAACTTCATCCACTAATGTTTTGATTACGCTTCCGCCGGCGACACCAAGTACCAAAATATTTTCCATGGATTTTACTCTTTCAAATCCAATATTTTTCAGCCCTTTTCTTAGAATTCGTTGCAAACTTCCATAGGAGTAATTGGTGTTTTTACTATCCAAAACTAATTCTCCGTTTGCCCATGTAACTTCTAGCGATTTACTTATAGATGATTTTTTTTCATGAATAGTAATCGGAAGTATATAGCTGAAAAGTTTTCTTAACATAGCAAATTATTTTTCTCAAAAATAGTTGATTAATAGTAAATTTACACAAATTTTAAATAATGAAAAAAGTTATCTATCAATTTATTTTCTTCCGACTAATGGGATGGAAAATCGAAGGAACACTTTCTCCAGAAATAAAAAAATGTGTTTTTATGGTGATGCCTCACACGAGTTGGCATGACTTTTATTTGGGTTTATTTACACGTGGAATTGTACAACTGGAAATGAATTGGGTTGGAAAAAAAGAGTTGTTTTCTTTCCCTTTTGGAGCTTATTTTCGTTGGATGGGTGGCGCGCCATTGGACAGAAGAGGCAATAAAAATTTGGTAGAAAGCATCATTTCTATTTTTGAAAATAGAGAAATATTTAGAATGGCCATTGCTCCTGAAGGTACAAGAAACAAAGTAGAACAATTGAAGTCTGGTTTTTATTATATTGCAATAGGCGCCAAGGTTCCAATAATTCCCGTAGCTTTTGATTTTGGAACTAAAACCGTGAAATTTGGACAGTCTTTTTCCCCGACAGGCAATTATCAAGACGATATAAATCACATTTTGCAATTTTTTAAAGGTGTAAAAGGAAAATTTCCAGAAAAACAATTCGATTTTTAAAATTAAGTTGAATTTGTTCTATCATATAATTAAAATTTAAAACCTAAATCAAAGGTTTTTTTTATTTTGTGTAGTTCAACCAACTTTTCTCTAAATTTGACACATGAATTACGAATCGTTACATCAGCAACACAATGTAGAAAGCCTTTTTGGTCGCTACATTACTTTGGATCATTTAGAACCGCTACTTTCAAAATATCCAAATGAAATTATAGGATACTCAGTATTAGAAAATCCTATTTATAAATTACAATTTGGAACTGGAAAAACCAAAATTTTCATTTGGTCACAAATGCATGGCAACGAAAGTACCACCACCAAAGCTGTTTTTGATTTCATTAATTTATTGCATTCCAATACCGATTTTGGAAATAAATTGCTTCAAGAGTTTACATTCTGTATTCTTCCAATGGTCAATCCCGATGGTGCAAAACTATATACTAGGGAAAATGCAAATGAAATCGATTTGAACAGAGATTCACAAATTCTTTCACAACCAGAAAGTCAATTATTGCGAAAAACATTTGATATATTTCAACCTGATTATTGTTATAATCTTCATGATCAAAGAACTATTTTTGGCGCTGGAAATTCTGGAAAACCGGCAACAGTTTCTTTTTTATCTCCGTCTTTTAATGAAAATAGGGACATGAATGAAACCCGTGCGATTTCAATCAATGTAATTGTTGCAATGAATACTACTTTGCAACATCATATTCCAGACCAAGTTGGACGTTTTGACGATTCTTTTAATATAAATTGTATTGGCGATACTTTTCAATCATTAAATGTTCCCACAATTTTAATTGAAGCTGGACATTTTCAAAGCGATTACCAAAGAGAGCAAACCCGAAAATATATTTTTATTGCTTTAATTTCTGGTTTCAAACATATATACGAAAACGATGTAGTTCGTAATGAAATTGATGTTTATTTGCAAATTCCTCAAAATAATGTCTGTTTTTATGATTTTGTTTGCAGAAATGTCAAAATAAATTATGATAGTTGTAAAAAAATCATCAATTTTGCAGTTCAATACAAAGAGATTTTACACAATAATCAAATTAATTTTGAGGCCTATATATGTCAAGTTGATGATTTAGAAAATTATATTGGACATGTTGATTTTGATGCTAAAGAAGCACTTTATGAAGATGACATTGATGATTTTCCTAAAATCAATAAAAAAGCCAACTTTCGTTTAGGAGAAAGGCTTATTTTTGTTAAAGGTTTATTAAAAGTTTAATAAAAAACTTTTTTTAATGATTAAAATGTATTTTTTTGTACTGTGATTGTTGAATTTTATAACACATTTTATGAGTAAGCACCGTTTAGACGAAATTGACCACCATATTCTGGATATGTTGATTGATAATACTAGAATTCCATTTACAGACATTGCAAAGAAATTGTTTATATCTGCTGGAACTGTCCACGTAAGAGTGAAGAAATTAGAAGAAACAGGAATTATAATGGGTTCTTCTTTGACATTGGACTATGAAAAATTAGGTTATTCTTTTATTGCCTATGTTGGTGTGTATCTTAATAAAACATCTCAAACCAAATTTGTTTTGGAAAGAATCAATGATATTCCCTTTGTTACCGTAGCTCATGTTACAACAGGAAAGTTTAATATTTTCTGTAAAATAAGAGCTAAAGATACAAAACATGCCAAAGATGTAATCTTTATGATTGATGATATTGAAGGTGTTTATAGAACCGAAACAATGATTTCATTAGAAGAAAGTATTAACGATAAAAAACGCTTGATGCACACTATATTTCAAGAGATATAAATCATTCGAAAAAAAAATAGTAAACCTCAAGTGAAAACTTGAGGTTTTTTTTTATACATTAATAGAAAAATTAGTTCGATGTATACATTACCAAAAACAGCTCGTTTCAACCAGAATGTTTTATCAAAATATCAAATATACAATAGTGTTTTTATGAAATTGCCTTTTGATTCCATTGATGATTTGCAATACGCACTTTCACTAATTAATAAATTAAAGGAACAAGAAAATCCAAACACAGTGCTTATTCAGGTTTATGAAAAATTAGTTACAAGATCATTATTTGGAAATATAATACAAGTAGAAATTCAGCTTAAATAGAAACACAATGAAATTATCCCAATTGAATTCAAATGAATACGCAAGTTATTATGAAACGTATATTCGTCAAGTTTCAGATGAGTATACATTAATTGAAGAACTTGAAATTTCGCAACATAGGTTGATTAAGTTTGTCCAGAATATTCCAATGGATAAATTTGATTATCGCTACGAAGAAGGAAAATGGACAATAAAAGATATTTTGCAACATTTGATTGATTCAGAAAGAATTTTTGCTTATCGGGCATTGCGATTTTCAAGGAATGATATCACACCATTGGCGAGTTTTAATGAAAACGCCTATGTTGACCAAGCTAATGGCAATGGAAGAAGTATTATGGATTTATTGACAGAACTAGCTGTAGTTAGACAATCATCTCTATCGTTATTCAAAACGTTCACTCAAGAACAATTGTCAAGAAAAGGTGTAGCCGCAGATTGCTCAATGTCTGTTAGAGCGCTTGGTTTTGTAATCATAGGACACCAAAATCATCATCAAATAGTTTTTGAAGAGAGATATTTATAAAAATCAGAGTCTGTTTTAATAAAGAGAACCTATTTTATATAGTTTGTTTAAATAAAAAAAGAGCTCAATTGAGCTCTTTGTATTTATTCGTCTTCGTCTTCGTCGTCAAAATTGTCTGAGGGTTCCAAGTCATCGTCATCATCGTCATCGTCACCATCATCAGAACCACCCTTGTCTTTAAGTAAATCTTCATCTTCATCGTCGTCATCACTAGGCATGTCTTCATCATCTAAGTCAAGCCCTTTTACGGGCGAAATAGGTTCTATAACTGAGTCAATATCATCTTCTTCATCGTATTTTTCCATTCTACTTGCAAGTTTGGTACTCACTTTTACTAAATATATAGTA
>JBILYQ010000217.1:0-4273 GCA_044377655.1 Flavobacterium sp. | reverse complement strand
GTGGTGGTGGTGAAATTGAAAAAATAAACCCCATCATATCGTATCCAGAAGCAAAAGCGTTTAAAGAAAATTACGATTTTCCTATGACACATACCTCGCTTTCGTTTACTGCAACGGCTGCCGCAGAAGTAAAATTTGAAAACCAAAAAACAGATCCAGAAATTTCAGTGCTTGGTGTTGATGACTATTTTTTAATTAATTCGGGTTCGGAAATTACACAAGGAAGAAATTTCAACAGCCTTGATATTGAAAACAATGCCTATGTTTGTCTTTTGGGTTCTGATTTTGTAACCAAAGGACTTTTGAAGGACATCAACCCTATCGATAAAATCATTTCTGTTAGAGGTTCAAAATTTAGAGTTATTGGTGTTTTAAAAGAAAAAGGCTCCACATTTGGAAACAATGAAGATTTAAGAATGCTAATTCCAATTCAAGTGGCGCGTTCAATGTTTTCGGCACCAAACATCAATTACACCTTAAGTGCCATGGTCGATAAAAAAGAACTTTTGGACCAAGCAGTTGACGACGCGTTAATAACCATGAGACAGGTTAGAAAATTAAATCCCGTGGAGGAAAACAATTTTGGCATATCTAGAAGTGATGATTTGGTGAATAGAATAGCCGAGATGACAGGCGTTTTAAGCGTCTCTGCATGGGTTATTGGCATCATCACTATTTTTGGTTCTTCCATTGCTTTAATGAATATTATGCTCGTTTCCGTTACAGAAAGGACGAGAGAAATTGGGGTAAGAAAAGCACTTGGCGCCACTAAAAATACAATTGCCCTCCAATTTTTTATTGAAACACTTATCATTGGCCAACTTGGCGGTTTGGTTGGAATTATACTAGGGATTTTAACTGGTTATTTAATTGCTATTGCCATAGATTTCAGTTTTGTAATTCCATGGCTTGCCATAATGGCTGCTGTTTTCACCACTTTTATCGTTGCCGTTGTTTCTGGTTCTTACCCTGCCTTAAAAGCTTCAAAATTAGACCCAATAGAAGCGTTGCGCTATGAATAATGAATTATAACGAACAAGAAATCATTCTGTTATTGCCATAAATATCTTGTAATAATGCAATATTTTTCAGTCCCGTTTTTTCCAATAATGCTACGGTTTCTTTTCCCAGATATTGATTGATTTCAAAATATAATTTTCCGTTTTGAGATAAATTTATCATCGCCAGCTGAGCAATTTTTCGATAAAAAAGCAATGCGTCTGTATCGTCAACAAACAAAGCCAAATGCGGCTCATAGTCTAAAACATTGGCACTGATTTCAGCTTTTTCAAGATTTCGAACATACGGCGGATTGGAAACAATTATATCAAATTGTTCTTCCAAATCTTCAGTTGATAAAATGTTTTTTTTAATAAATACCACTTGCACCTCATTGATTTTGGCATTTTGACTTGCCGTTTCCAATGCTTTCGTGGAAATGTCAATACCAAAAACTGCTGAATCCAGAATGTTTTTTGCCAAAGAAATAGCTATACAACCTGTTCCTGTGCCAACATCAAGTATTCGTATAGGCACCGTTTTTTTATTGGTTTTTGTATCTGAAATAATAAGCCGGACCAACTCCTCCGTTTCTGGTCTAGGAATTAAGGTGTTTTTATTTACCAAAAATTTCAACCCATAAAATTCCGTTTCTCCAAGTATATATTGAATAGGTTTTTGAGTTTTCAATTCTACCAAAACACTTTCCCACCGCAATAATTGCATTGAATCTAGTTTCAATTCTTGATTCAAAGCCAAATCAATTCTTCTTTTTTGATGAAAACTTTCTAAAACAAGATAAAAAAAACTTTCAATTTCTTTTTCATCATAAAGAGATTGAAGTTCCTTTTTGAAATAAGCTCTATATTCTTTTAGTAACATACGTTATAATGTCTTAAGCATCCAAACTGGACATGAAGTGTGACCTGTATTGCCCATTGGCGTACAAATATAATCAAAGCCTACTTTTTTATACAATTTTTGTGCGGCTAACATCTCAGGAAGGGTTTCTAAATAACATTTTTCAAAACCCAATGATTTTGCTTTCTCCAAACAGATTTGTATCATCTGAAAACCAATACCTTTGCCTCTAGCTGTTTGTAAAAAATACATTTTTTGCAGTTCACAAATTGCGAAGGAGGAAACATCTAACGGGCTTACTCCTGCTCCACCAATTATAGTACCGTTTTGCTCAACAACAAAATAAGCAGCATTGGGTAAATCATAGGCTTCATACATAAAATCCAATTGAGAATCAGCAAAGGCTGTTCCCGTTTTTGGATAACCATCACTAATAAAAACGGCTCTAATTACCGAGGCAATTTGTTCATTATCTTGCTTTTGGATTTCTCTTATTATTATAGTATCCATTCTAAAAGTAATATCTTATTTTTGTGTTGTGAAGATACATGAAATTTATATAAACCGTTGCATTGAATTAGCCAAAAATGGCTTGGGAACAACCTATCCTAATCCATTGGTTGGGTGTGTAATTGTTCACAAAAACAAAATAATTGGAGAAGGATGGCACCAAAAAGCAGGAGAACCGCATGCAGAAGTCATTGCCATAAATGCAGTAAAAGACAAATCATTACTTCCTAAATCAACCATTTATGTGTCTTTAGAACCGTGCAGCCATTTTGGCAAAACACCGCCTTGTTGTGATTTGATTATCAAACATCAAATTCAAAATGTGGTTATTGGCACCATTGACCCCAATAGCAAAGTTGCTGGAAACGGGATAAAAAGACTTATCGAATCGGGTAAAAACGTTATTGTTGGGATTTTAGAAAACCAATGTAAGGAATTGAACAAACGCTTTTTTACTTTTCACCAAAAAAAAAGACCTTACATCATCTTGAAATGGGCCGAAAGCGAAGACGGATTCATTGCGCCGGAACACAAGGACAAAAAAGAACCTGTATGGATTACCAATCAATATTCACGGCAGCTTGTTCACAAATGGAGAAGTGAAGAACAGGCCATTTTGGTGGGAACGCAAACTGTTTTGGATGACAATCCTAAACTAGATGTTAGAGATTGGACTGGAAAAAACCCAACGCGAATAGTGTTGGACAGAACAGGCAAAATAACGAATGACTACTTTGTTAAAGACCTAATGACCAAGACAATTATTATAACCGAACAAGAAAATTTCACATCAACCGAGAATCTTGTATATGAAAATGTTATCTTTGATTTTGAGCTATCGGCAAAAATTTGTGCCATTTTATACAAACACGACTTACAATCTGTGATAATTGAAGGCGGAAGACAAACGATACAAACTTTCATTGACAACAATCTTTGGGATGAAGCTCGAGTTTTTAAAGGAACCGTTATAATAAACAAAGGCACAAAAGCACCAATACTTAGTAAAATGGCCTCCCACAAAATGATTTTGAATGATGAACTAAAATTTTTCAATTATGATTAATACAATTATATTCGATTTTGGAGATGTTTTTGTTAATTTGGAAAAAGAAACAGCTATTGAGGCATTCAAAAAGTTAGGATTAGATGGCCCTAATGAGGATTTGATTTCCAAAAACGATTTGTTTGAAAAAGGAAAAATTTCGGAACTAGAATTCATAGAAACGTTTCAAAAATACATTCCAAAGGCCGAAATAGAAGATGTGCGAAAAGCATGGAATTCAATTATTGGTGAATTTCCTTTATATCGCCTAGAATTTTTACAAATGCTATCCTATAAATACCGCTTGTTTCTCTTGACCAACACAGATTCTGTTCATATCAGCCATTTTGAACATAAAGTAGGAATCTCTTTTTTTTCCGATTTTTACAGTTGCTTTGAAAAAGTGTATTACTCCTATGAAATGGGAATGCGAAAACCACAACCGGAAATTTTTACTACCATACTAAATAAACACGACTTGTCTCCAAAAAGAACATTGTTTGTAGATGACAAAAAAGAAAATACAGACATAGCACAAAGCCTTGGTCTTCATGTTTGGAATTTACAAGTTGGCAAAGAAGACGTCGTGGATTTGTTCTCAAAAAAGGAATTACCACTCTAAAGGGAAAGAAACACTTCACACCAACAGTAGAATTTAAGAAAAAAACTTTTGAAGTATTGAACGACACCTATAAAACCATTGCTTTTCCTTCCGAAGAAGTTCTATATAAAGAAAAAAACAGCAAATTTTTTGGATACGCATTCCCGGTATCCACTGAAGAAGAAACAAAAGTACACCTTGAAAAATTACGAAAACAGCATCATGGAGCGGTGCATTTTTGTTATGCCTTTCAAATA
>JBILYQ010000216.1:0-4285 GCA_044377655.1 Flavobacterium sp. | reverse complement strand
TTGAAGGCATAATATGGGTAATGTTATATTCAAGTGTTGTTATATTATTGGTTACTATTTATTTTACACGACAATATTCATTTAAAATTCCGCCTTTTAAATTAAAAGAATTTTATGATGAATTATCGCCAATGTTTAAGTTGGGTTTTTTTATGTCGCTTAATTTAATTTTCGGACAGATTTGTAATTTTATTATAAAATTATATCTAAATGACAGTGGAGCCTCATCACAAATTTTGGGCTATTATGAAGTAAGTACAATGATTTTGGTTAATTATTTAGGATTGATTTTCAATGCAATGTCCTATGATTTTTATCCCAAGTTATCCTCTATAAGTTTGGATAATGAAAAAGTAAAAAAATTAGTAAATAATCAAATAGAGATTGCTTTAATCTTAGTCACTCCAGCAATTATTTTCTTGTATTTGTCAGCACCATTTTTAATTAAATTACTTTATACGCACGAATTTTCAAGCTCCTTTTTAATATTAAAAATGGCACTGTTTTCTGTGATTTTAAAAGCAGTAATTTTTCCGTTGGGTTATATTGTTTTAGTAAAAGGAAACAAGAAACTCTTTTTCAAGCAAGCTCTGTTCAGCGATATATTAAATTTAATTTTTTCAATTATTTTCTATCATTTTTGGGGATTATTCGGATTAGGGATTGCCTATGTTTTGAACTATATTTTTTATGGAATATATATCTATACTACGGTTAATAAAAACTATGGTTTTTATTTTTCTAAATCTTGTCAAAAATTGATACTATCAAATTTAATGATAGGCATTCTAGCGGTGGTCGTTATTTATAGTTTCCAACAATTTTATATATATGTTTTTATTTCTATACTCTTTTTATTTTCAATCCTTTATTCGTATAAAGAATTAAATGAACGACTTAATTTGAAGGAATTTATAATTGAGAAAATGAATAGGAAAAAATAGAATTGCGAATGAATACTTTATTATTTCATAAAATATTTTTTCAAGTCTAATTAGACTCCCAAACTTCCAAATACTTTTTGGCAATTTTCACATAGTCATGCTCCTTTTCAATAAAATTTCGGGCGTTTTTGCCAATAGCAATTATTTCGCTTGGGTTTTCAATTAAAAAAGACAATTCCTCTACCAAATAGGCAACATCTGCTTTTGCGTTTACAGCCACTTTTTCGGTCAAGTCATACCTTTTTTGGAATTTTAAATCGGCACCTGTAAAAACCGCTTTTCCCTTTGCCATAGCTTCCAAAGCGTTATAGCCTTGATCGTGTGCATAGACTTGGTCTAACAAAATATGTGCCTTGTCATAAAGAGTGATATAGTCATTATAAGGAATGTTTTCAACGGTTATAATTGTAATTTTTTCACCATATTTAGCCTTGACGATTTGAAGTGCTTTTTCAAAATAATCGTTCCCTTTTTTGAAGTAACTCTCTCTGTTTATTCCATGAAAAATAACAATCGCATCTTTAATTTCCAAGGTTTTTTTTGAAAAAATATCGGTATTTATCGGATTTGGAATCAAGCCCAAATAATTAGGATGTTTTCTAAGCGGAATGTGGTAATCCAAATCAGAAGCAATAACCCCATTCATGTTTTTGAAGATGTATCGGTGCAGTTTCTTAAACGATTTTTGACGAAATTTCAACACATTGCTAAAATCCTTGTCTTCAATTTTCCCTTCCAAATAAGGCATTAGTATCGATTTGTTTTCGGGATGTTCAAAGTTGTATTTTACATATTTATAATCGTCGCCACAAGAGAGCAAGAAAATTTTTTTATTGAAATTAAAAAGAGATTCTAAAATTTTTTTCTCGTACTTGAGGTCACAAAAAAAACTATTTTCATTGATTAATTGCACCACGTCAAAATTGTGAAATTTATCCTCGTTTTTTTGAAATTGTTGGTAGGTTAAATACGAGCTCATATCAAACCCAGTTACTCGTAGCAACGCTATTTTTAGCTTTTTTAACAGACCGCTGTCCCATTTTTTTTCTAATGGAAAGTCAACAGGATATTCTTTAAAACCATCTTTAAAACCAAGGATTGTGACTTGGTTTCCGAGTTTTTCCAATCCTTCTTTTAAAGAATTATGTAATCGGCTGTATTCTCCAACGAGTAAAATCTTCATTTCTTGTTATATTTGGCAAATATATCTGCAATATAATCAAGAAATGGATACCATCAAAAACAAAATAGCCATAGTTTCAGCCTCTCTTGCCGTTGGTGGTGCAGAGCGTTCGGCTAGTTTGTTGAGTTTCATGTTACATGCCTTGGGATATGAGGTTCACAACATTATCATTGACGATTTTGTTGTGTACGAATATAAAGGACAATTGTTAAATCTTGGTCAGCTTTGCAAAAGCCATAATTCGGTTCTAAAAAAAGTCAAGAAAGGCATGATGCTCAATGAGTATCTAAAAGAAAATGAAATAGCTACGGTTATTGACAATAGGTCGCGACCACTTCTGGTTCGCGAGCTTTTTATCAAGTGGATTTATGGCAACAGAAAAAAATATTTTTTAATCCACAGTTCAAAGCTTGAAATGTATTTACCAAAATCTGTTTTTTGGTCCAATTTTTTATATCGAAATGCTTCTAAACTTATTTGTGTTTCTCAATCTATTGAAAATGAAGTGCGCCAGAAATATGGATTTTCCAACACAAAAGCTATTTACAATCCGATTGTAAACCAAGAAATAGTTTTTAAAAAACCAATTGATTTGCCTGATAATTACCTTCTTTTTGTTGGCAGATTAGAGGAAAATGTTAAGAATTTCACGCTGTTGCTCGAAGCTTTTTTGCAGTCTAAAATTCATGAGGATGGTATCTGTTTGGTAATTTTGGGAGAAGGTCCGAGCCAAGCATTTATTACCGATAAAATTAAAACGTTAGGATTGGAAAAATCAGTACTACTAGTTTCTTTTGTTCAAAATCCAATCCCTTTTATTCAACATGCAAGAGCAGTCGTTTTATCGAGCTACTTTGAGGGTTTTCCAATGTCATTATTGGAAGCGTTATCCGTTGGAACTCCTGTAATATCCGTTGATTGCGAAACTGGTCCAAGAGAAATAATTCAAAACAAGTATAACGGATTATTGGTCGAAAATCACAACCCAAAAGCACTTGCAGATGCGATGCAACTTATGATTACAAATGAAAATTTATATCAAACTTGTAAAAATAATGCCAAGAAAAGCGTAGAACATTTATCTTTGGAAACTATTGCAAAACAATGGCAACAACTTTTAACTGAATGATGACAACTATCAACGACATCCAAATCATTGAAATTCCAAAAATTCAAGATGCGCGCGGCAATCTTTCTGTGATTGAAGGCGACACGCTTCCATTTGAAATGAAAAGAGTGTATTATTTGTATGATGTGCCGAGTGGCGCTGAGCGTGGCGGACATTCTCATTTGCTTCAAGAAGAGTTTTTGGTGGCTTTGAGCGGCAGTTTTGAAGTAGTTTTAAATGATGGCATTCATCAAAAAATAGTTACGTTGAACAAACCTAATATTGGTTTACACATTGTTTCAGGAATTTGGCGCGAATTACAGAATTTTTCCTCTGGTTCGGTTTGCCTAGTTGTGGCCTCAGATGTTTTTGAAGAAGAAGATTATATTCGTGATTTTAAAGTATTCGAATTATCTAAAAACGGAATTTCCTAGTCCAATACTAGTTAAAAAACTTTTAAAGTTGACCAAAATTTTGATTGCAAACGGAGGCATTTGAAGGATAATCCTTTTTTTGAAATTCAAATTCTTTTGACTGATGTCTTTATAGATTTCCTCTGCGGTTTTATAATCACCATTCAAATGACATTTTATTACTGCCGAAAATCGGTTTAAATCCATGAATTTTTTCATTAAAGGATTCTTTTTTTCTTCATTAGCATGTTTTTGAAAAGTATATTTTTCAAAAAAATAAGCGCTATTTCTAGAAATGCTTTTGTTGTCAAACACATAGCGCGCCAAAATTTGCCACACAAAGACAACAGAATACTCTAGTCCAATCCTAATCCATAACTCAGTGTCTTCCCCTTTTTTTATAGTTATATCAAAACAACCAACTTTATCAAAAACAGCTTTTCTGACAGCAACGCTAGAAGTCCAAAGCACAGACTCTTTTTGACTGGCTTCAAAAAAATTGACAATTTTGAAAGTATCTTTTTTTGTGATGGAATACTGTGCTGGAAAAGTGTTTTTTTGGGTTTCAATTTCAATGGCGCAGGCAAAAACGGATTGCTCAGGAAATTTGAGGATATAGGAATACATGACTTCTAAA
>JBILYQ010000063.1:0-9662 GCA_044377655.1 Flavobacterium sp. | reverse complement strand
TCGTCTCCATCTAAAAAAAGATACTCTTTATCTTTTAATAAAGCGTTTATTAAAGTGGTTTTTCCAACTTGTCTCGGCCCAATAAGTACAATAACTTTACCTTTGTGCATCTTTGCCTTTAAATTTAACGCTAAATCTCTAATTATCATCGCTGTGATTTTAAACAAAGATAGAAAATCATTTTGTATTCACCAAATATATATATTATTGGTGATTATATTCACCAATAATATATATAAATTGGTGAATACGTTCACCAATATCGCTATTCTTTATTAAAAAAAATCCAAACAATAAACTTTCATTTATTACTGAAAGTTTAAAAACATTAATTATCTTTGTCATATGACGATGAGCATTTTTATGCGATTTGCATTTGACCTTTAAAAACAAATAGAAAAGACAAATGACATTTATAGAAGCAAAAAATAAATTTGTTCAAACATGGGGCGCACTTGGCTCACAATGGGGAATTAATAAAACCATGGCGCAAATTCATGCTTTGTTGATGGTTTCTAACCAGGCCATTTCGATGGAAGAAATCATGGAAGAATTGCAAATTTCACGTGGAAATGCTTCAATGAATTTACGCGCTTTGATGGATTGGGGAATTGTTTACAAAGAATATAAAGTTGGCGAACGACGTGAGTTTTTTACCGCCGAAAAAGATTTGGATGAATTGGCCGTTAAAATTTCAAGAGAACGAAGCAAGCGCGAAATAAAACCCGCATTAAAGGTTTTAAAAGAAGTTTCATCCATTGAAACAAATAATTCAGACGAAGCCAATCACTTTATAGAACAAACTACAAAATTGTATGATTTTGTTTTGAAAGCGGATAATATGATTGACAAAATGACCGAATTGAAAGATAATTGGCTTGGAAGATTGGTGATTAAAATTATGAAATAGTTTTTTTCCTTATGAAGAATAATTTAAAAAACTATTCAATGCGGCCGATAAATAATAATAAAGAACGAATTAAATAAGATTAAAAAAATTTAATTAATACTTTCATTATTTTCTGAAAGTTTAAAAATAAAACAACAAAAATTATGAGCTTTTTAACTGCAGAATGGAACGATTTAGCCATGATTAACTACGAAATCGAGCCGAAAATTTTAGAAAAACACATCCCAAAAGGCACTGAACTCGATTTGTGGAACGGCAAATGCTACATCAGTTTAATCGGTTTTATGTTTGAAAATGTGAAAGTTTTGGGATTGAAAATTCCTTTTTATGTGAATTTTGAAGAGGTCAACTTGCGATTTTATGTAAAACGTCTTGAAGATGGAATTTGGAAACGCGGTGTTGTTTTTGTGAAAGAAATTGTTCCAAAACACGCCATTACCATCGTTGCCAATACTTTGTACAACGAACATTATCAAACCTTGAAAATGCGTCACTCAAGAACTGAAAATGAGACTTCAAAATCTTTTCAATACGAATGGAAGAAAGACAATAAATGGAATTCCATTGCGATGACAACTCACAAAACCGCCATTCCAATAGAACGTAAATCGGCGACGGAATTCATAACCGAGCATTATTTTGGCTACACCAATTACAACAAAGAAAAATCAATAGAATATGCCGTAACCCATCCGCGATGGCAACAATTAGTAGTGACTGATTATGCAATTGATGTTGATTTTGAAAATATTTATGGTAATGATTTTATGTTTTTACAAGATTTAATACCAACTTCTGCCTTTTTAGCAATAGGTTCAAAAATTACAATTGAAGGTAAAAAAACCATTAAGTAAAAATTATGAACGTAACAATACCAAATTGGCTCATTATCCTAAGCGGCATTGGCCAAATTTTCACGGCTTTAATCTATCCGTACATTCGCCATCAAGTTTTTGATTGGTATACTGATGTAAAAAAACTCAAACCTTTAAACCAAGAAATTGCAAAAACCTACGGAAGATATATTCAGGGTTTAAACTTTTCTTTCGGATTAATTGCTATTTTATTTACCAATGAATTAAAGGAACAATCCGCACTTGCAGTAGCTTTAACTGGGTTAATTGCTGCGTATTGGGTTGGAAAAGTAGCTACACAAATTGCGTATTACCCAATGTATGACATTCCGAAAAGAAAGTTGTTTAAAGTGGGAAGTTATTTTATGAACTCACTTTTTGTACTTTTTGCCATTGTAAATTCGCTGCTTTTTATTCATAATTTAATTGGACATTATAAATTATAAAATGACCACAATAAATCTTTTTACAAAAATAAACGCGCCAAAAAAAATCGTTTTTGACTTATCGAGAAACATTGATGTGCATCAAAATTCGGCAAGCCAAACTAACGAAAAAGCGATTGCTGGCATTACTTCGGGATTGATAAATTATAACGAAACCGTCACTTGGCGTGGCAAACATTTTGGATTTTATTTAACGCACAAAAGCCGAATGACGGCAATGGATTTCTACGATTATTTTGTAGATGAAATGGAAGAAGGAAAATTCAAATCGTTCAAGCACGAACATTCTTTTATAGAAAAAGACGGAAAAACGGTCATGATTGACAACCTGAGTTATGAAACACCGTTTGGCATTTTTGGTCAATTATTCGATACTCTATTTCTGAAAAGACATTTGACCAATTTCATTTTAGGAAGAAACGCCGTTTTGAAAAATTTATCTGAAAACCAACAATAAAATCCACCAGAAAATCGGGATGCTTTCTACCCAAAACGAACTATAATATTTCGAACGATTTTCATTTGAAAAAATTAGAAATGCTAAAATAGTAAAAACTAAAACCAGATTTACAAGCAATTGTTTTTGAACAAAATTTTGCTTAAAAAATTCTAACAAATAGAACACTATCAAAAGCAGCATGCCAATTATTTTGGTCCGCTTCACTCCTATTTGTTGCGGAACGGTTTTCAAATTTGGGTCGTCAAATTGTAAATCGATGATTTCAAAAATCAAAATCAGGACAAATATCAGCACAAACCGTTGTACGCATTTCAAATAAAAATCAAAGGTAATTGCTATTTCGGCATTTAAAATCGGCAAAATCAAAGTGGCACCAACCCAACTCAAAGCCACAATGTAAATTTTAATTCCTTTCCAGTTTCGGGCATTTTTCCTGTTTGGAAAAAAAGGCAAAGTGTACAAAAGTGTCAATCCCAAAAAACAAACGGCAACAATCTGAGTTATTCGCTGAAGTTGGAAAAAATAATACCCCACTAAAAGTAAGGACAAGAAACTTAAAAAAGCGATGGCTTTTAATTCGTTTCGCATTTGCAATTTTTTAACTCGAGCCAAGGCATCGTATTTGACAAAATTATAGCCAAGAATAGTTCCAAAAAAGGCAAAATTTGTAATCGTTATATCCTCGGAAATGTGGAACATAAATTGGGTCATCCTAACCAGGAAATAACACGACAAAGCAACATGAATGCTGCTATTTATATATAAATTGATTATCCGTTTAAAAACCCTCATTAAACAAAATTAATCAAACTGTTAATAAGAATGGCTTTTGGTTGAAAAATTCACAGAAAATGAAGTTAAAAAAGCGATTTATTAGAAGATTAATATTTAATTTTACAGCCTCAAAAAATAACAAACACACAACACTTTTTATATCTAATGAAAACAGACGCTTTTGCTTTAAGACACATTGGGCCAAGAGAAAATGACCTACAACACATGTTGAAAACGATTGGAGCGGAAACGCTTGATCAATTGATTTTCGAAACCATTCCGAGCGATATTCGTTTGAAATCTGATTTGAATTTAGAACCAGCAATGACCGAATATGAGTTTGCCAATCATATACAAAAACTAGGAAACAAAAATAAAATGTTCCAATCCTATATTGGATTGGGCTACAACCAAGCGATTATTCCAGCGGTTATTCAAAGAAATGTTTTTGAAAACCCAGGTTGGTACACAGCTTACACACCCTACCAAGCAGAAATTGCTCAAGGAAGATTGGAAGCTATTTTGAATTTTCAAACCATGGTTATTGAATTGACCGGAATGGAAATTGCCAACGCTTCTTTATTGGATGAAGGAACTGCAGCCGCAGAAGCAATGGCGTTATTATTTGACGTTCGTTCCCGCGACCAAAAGAAAAACAATGTTTGCAAATTCTTCGTTTCTGAAGAAATTTTGCCACAAACATTATCCGTTTTACAAACGCGCTCTACGCCAATTGGTGTGGAATTAGTAGTAGGAAATCACGAAGAATTTGATTTTTCAACTGATTTTTATGGAGCCATCCTTCAATATCCTGGTAAATTTGGACAAGTTCATGATTATGCCGGATTTATTGCGAAAGCAAAAACCAACGAAATAAAAGTAGCTGTTGCTGCCGATATTTTGAGTTTGGTAAAATTAACACCTCCAGGAGAAATGGGTGCTGACGTAGTACTTGGAACCACGCAGCGTTTTGGAATTCCGTTGGGTTATGGCGGACCGCATGCTGCTTTTTTTGCAACAAAAGACGAATACAAACGTTCAATGCCGGGAAGAATTATCGGGGTAACCGTTGATACTGATGGTAATCGTGCGCTTCGGATGGCTCTGCAAACGCGGGAACAACACATCAAACGTGACAAAGCGACATCCAATATTTGCACCGCACAAGTATTATTGTCGGTTATGGCTGGAATGTATGCTGTTTTTCACGGGCCAAAAGGGTTGCAATATATTGCCAATAAAGTGCATGCTTCGGCTGCAACCTTGGCAAACGCATTGGAAAAATTAGGTTTACAACAAACAAATACTGCTTTCTTCGACACTATTGTTGTGAAAGCTGACGCAAGAAAAGTAAAAACAATTGCGGAACAAAATGAAATCAACTTTTTCTACATCGATGATTTTTCGGTTTCCATTTCGTTAAATGAAACGACAAGTAGTGCAGATTTGAATACGATTGTTTCAGTTTTTGCGGAAGCAACTGGAAAACAAACTACAACAATCAAAAGCTTATCGGAAACCAATCATTTTCCAGAAAATACAAAAAGAACCTCAACGTTTTTACAACATGATGTGTTCAACAAATACCACTCGGAATCGGCGATGATGCGTTATATCAAAATGCTGGAACGCAAAGATTTGTCATTGAACCACTCGATGATTTCATTGGGTTCGTGTACCATGAAATTGAATGCAGCTTCTGAGATGTTGCCTTTAAGCATGGCGCAATGGAACAATATTCATCCTTTTGCTCCGCTTGACCAAGCGCAAGGTTACCAAGAAATGTTGGCTAAACTAGAGCAACAATTGAACGTAATCACTGGTTTTGCAGGAACAACATTGCAACCTAATTCTGGTGCGCAAGGTGAATATGCAGGATTAATGGTTATTCGTGCTTACCACCAATCTCGTGGCGATCATCATAGAAATATTGCCTTAATTCCATCATCAGCACACGGAACAAATCCTGCTTCGGCGGCGATGGCCGGAATGAAAGTGGTGGTGACCAAAACTTTGGAAAACGGAAATATCGATGTGGATGATTTGCGTGAAAAAGCACTTTTGCACAAGGATAATCTATCTTGTTTGATGGTAACTTATCCATCAACTCACGGCGTTTTTGAAAGTGCCATTAAAGAAATTACACAATTAATTCACGATAATGGCGGACAGGTTTACATGGATGGTGCCAACATGAATGCGCAAGTTGGATTGACAAATCCTGCTACTATCGGTGCTGACGTTTGTCATTTGAATTTGCATAAAACATTCGCAATTCCTCATGGCGGCGGCGGACCAGGTGTTGGACCAATTTGTGTTGCGCCACAATTAGTACCGTTTTTGCCAACAAATCCTGTAATTCCAACTGGTGGTGAAAACGCTATCACGGCAATTTCTGCTGCACCTTGGGGTTCGGCATTGGTTTGTTTGATATCTTACGGATATATTTGCATGCTTGGCGCTGAAGGTTTGAAAAAATCTACTGAATATGCAATTTTGAATGCCAATTATATCAAAGAAAAATTGAACGGACACTACGACACTTTATATTCTGGAGAAATGGGACGTGCGGCACACGAAATGATTTTGGAATGTCGTCCATTTAAAGAAAAAGGAATTGAAGTTACTGATATTGCCAAACGTTTGATGGATTATGGTTTCCACGCGCCAACGGTTTCTTTCCCAGTTGCAGGAACGTTGATGATTGAACCTACGGAAAGTGAAAATTTGGAAGAATTGGATCGTTTTTGTGATGCTATGATTGCTATCAGAAAAGAGATTGAGGTGGCTAGTTTGGACAATCCAAACAATGTTTTGAAGAATTCTCCACACACTTTGATGATGGTTACCACTGATACTTGGAGTTTTCCTTATACTCGTGAGCAAGCAGCTTTCCCATTGGATTATATCACAGAAAATAAATTCTGGCCAACGGTTCGTCGTGCAGATGAAGCGTATGGCGATAGAAACTTAGTTTGCAGTTGTGCTCCAATTGAAGCATATATAGAAAGCTAAAAACGGTTATAAAGTCTATAAAGTCGAATGTCATAAAGCCCTAAAACTCTTTGACATTCGACTTTTTACTTTAAGACACTTTGACAAAACTATGAAAGACATTGAAAATCAAGACGATTTATACTTACTTGTTGATGAATTTTACAAACGATTGCTTGCTGATGAAAGCATAAGTTATATTTTTACGGATGTTATGAAAATAAAACTGGAAGAACACTTGCCGATTCTAGTCACTTTTTGGTCGCAGGCAATTTTGGGAACTGGCGGATATACCAACAATTTGACACAAATTCATTTGGATATTGATAAAAAGGAACCGCTCACTGCTGAATTATTTGACATTTGGCTAGGTCATTTTTATGCGACTATTGACGCCAATTTTATGGGAAGCAATTCGGAGAAAATAAAAACGCAGGCATTAAACCTTGCAACAGTTATGAAAATAAAAATTGCACAAAAAAATTAAATAAAAGACACATAATTATCATTTAATTTCTACAAAATTAACAATTTCATAATTATATGCCTGCATAGCAAATTTTATTGTTCAGTTTAATTTATTATTGTTAAATTTACCTTAAATATACTTTACAATCATGACTATTGAAATAACAGGAATAGGAAGTTACATACCCGAAATCATCGTGAAAAACAAAGATTTCGAAAGTCATATCTTCTTAAATGATGACGGTTCTACTTTTGATTATCCCAATACAGAAGTAATTGACAAATTCAAAAACATCACTGGAATTTTAGAACGCCGTTATGCTGAGCCTCATTTATGCGCTTCAGATTTGGCTTTTTTTGCCGCTCAAAAAGCTATTAAAAATGCGAATATTGATCCCGAGACTATTGATTATATTATTGTAGCTCATAATTTTGGGGATGTAAAATTAAATGCCATTCAGTCGGATACAGTACCGAGTTTAGCAACACGTGTGAAACACTTATTGCAAATAAAAAATCCAAAATGTGTTGCTTTTGATCTTCTTTTTGGTTGTCCAGGATGGATTGAAGGCGTGCTTCAAGCTAATGCCTTGATAAAATCTGGAATGGCAAAACGCTGTATGGTCATTGGTGCCGAGACGCTTTCGCGGGTTGTTGATGCGCATGATAGAGATACTATGATTTATTCGGATGGTGCTGGCGCGTCTATTATTGAAGCTTCGGATGGAGTGACGGGAATGTTATCTTATGAAAGTGCGACTTACTCTCATGATGAAGCTGGATATTTGTTTTTTGGTAACTCTTTCAACCCTGAATTAGATAAAGACACGCGGTATATCAAAATGTATGGTCGAAAAATATATGAATTTGCGTTGAGCCGTGTGCCGCAAGCGATGAAGGAATGTTTAGACAATTCTGGAATTGCGATTGATGATGTCAAGAAAATATTGATTCATCAGGCAAATGAAAAAATGGATGAGGCAATTGTTACTCGTTTTTATAAATTATATGGCAAAAAGATGCCTGAAGGTATTATGCCGATGAGTATTACTAACCTAGGAAATAGCAGTGTTGCAACAATTCCAACACTTTTTGATTTGTTGCTTTCAGGTAAAATTGAAAATCAGGAGTTGCATAAAGGTGATGTGGTAATTTTTGCTTCAGTTGGTGCGGGAATGAACGTTAATGCTTTTGTTTATCGTTATTAGTAGATTACAAAATAATTATTATAGAAAAGAGCTTCCGAATGGTGGCTCTTTTTTTATTGAATTTGGGTTTTAAATCATTGCCTGAAACAAAAAATATACTTTAAAAACTTTGTAACTTTGCGCTTGTGTGCCTTTGTGGCAAAAAACTATATACCAATGTACGAAAAAACTTTTCCTAATAAACGCTTTAAACATACGTTAGAATTTTTGCAAAAACATGTAACCCCTTCGGAAACGATATTGGATTTAGGAGTTTCAAATCCTTTTTCTAAAATTATGGTTGCCAATGGTTTTACGGTTAAAAACACTACTGGTGAGGATTTGGACAATGACCAATCGAACTTGCAGAAGGAGAGTTATACGGTGGTTACGGCTTTTGAAATTTTTGAACATTTGCTTAATCCTTATACTATTTTGAAGGAAATAAAATGTGACAAATTGGTGATTTCTATTCCGATGCGTTTGTGGTTTTCACCTGCATATCGAAGTAAAACTGATCAATGGGATAGACATTATCATGAGTTTGAGGACTGGCAACTGGATTGGCTATTGGAGAAAACGGGGTGGAAAATTATTGACAGTGCCAAGTTTACCAATCCTGTGAAGAAGATTGGGATTCGCCCTTTGTTGCGAAAATTTACGCCTCGGTATTATATTGTTTATGCTGAAAAGGTAAAATAATGAATTACTACATCGTCATTCCTTCTTATAACGAAGAAAAATTTATTGGTTTAACGCTACAATCGTTGGTGGAACAAACTGTTTTGGCTACTAAAATTGTGGTTGTAAATGATAATTCTACGGATAAAACTTCCGATATTGTTACTGGTTTCGCTGCCAAATATTCTTTTATTAGTTTGGTGCATAAAACTTCGGAGACAATTCATTTGCCTGGAAGCAAAGTAATACAGGCGTTTCAATCAGGTTTGGAAACCTTGGACGACAACTATGATTTGATTGTGAAAGCGGACGGCGATTTGATTTTTCCTAGCAATTATTTTGAAACCATTATCCAGCAATTTCAATCGGACGATAGGATTGGAATGGTTGGCGGATTTGCTTATATCGAAAAAAACGGCCATTGGATTTTAGAAAATCTTACTGACAAAGATCATATTCGTGGCGCTTTCAAGGCCTACAGAAAGGAATGTTTTAAGGAAATTGGTGGATTGAAACCAGCTATGGGTTGGGATACTGTGGATGAATTACTTTGTAAATTCTACCATTGGAAAGTGGTGACGGACGCTACTTTGAAGGTGAAACATTTGAAACCGACTGGTGCGAACTACAACAAAACGGCGCGCTACAAACAGGGAGAGGCGTTTTACAGTTTGGGCTATGGTTTTTTTATCACAACTATTGCTTCGGCCAAACTGGCGATGATGAAGAAGAAACCGTTATTGTTTTTGGATTACATCAAAGGTTTTTGGAAAGCAAAATCAGCCAAAAAACCGCTTTTAGTTACGGAGGAACAAGCCAAATTTATAAGGAATTATAGGTTGCAGAAGATGAAGGAAAAACTGTTTTAACATCGATTTCTGAGGGCTG
>JBILYQ010000302.1:0-2966 GCA_044377655.1 Flavobacterium sp. | reverse complement strand
CTATTTTTGACGATATTTTAAAACTATGATGCTCGTTCGCTATATATCGCAAGTTGGGAAATACTTTTTAATGCTGGCAGAGATTTTCAGGAAACCTACAAAATGGTCGGTGATGAAGTCGCTTATCTTCAAGGAAATTGACGATTTGATAATTGGTTCGCTGGGTATTGTGGCTTTCATCTCCTTTTTTGTTGGAGGTGTTGTGGCTATTCAAACGGCTTTGAATTTGACTAATCCTTTGATTCCAAAATATCTTATTGGTTTTGCAACCAGACAATCTATCATTTTAGAATTTGCACCGACGTTTATCTCCATCGTTATGGCGGGTAAAATGGGTTCGTTTATCACGTCAAGTATAGGAACGATGCGGGTTACGGAGCAAATTGATGCATTGGAGGTTATGGGTGTAAATTCGTTAAATTATTTGGTTTTCCCAAAATTAATTGCGCTTTTATTGTATCCTTTCGTCATTGGAATAGCCATGTTTCTTGGTATTTCCGGTGGATTTATCGCGAGTGTCTATGGCGGTTTCGGCAACAGTATTGACTTTGTCAACGGAATTCAAATGGAGTTTATACCGTTTCATATTGCGTATGCATTTATAAAGACATTCATTTTCGCATTGCTGTTGGCGACGATTCCATCTTTTCATGGATTTTATATGAAAGGTGGTGCACTTGAGGTTGGTAAAGCAAGTACTGTTTCGTTTGTTTGGACTTCGGTTACGATTATCTTGGTGAATTATATATTAACGCAACTCCTTTTGACCTAATGATAGAAGTAAAAAATGTTGAAAAATCGTTTGGAGATTCAAAGGTTTTAAAAGGGATTTCTACTGTTTTCGAAACAGGAAAAACCAATTTAATTATAGGTCAAAGTGGTTCTGGGAAAACGGTTTTGCTGAAGAGTTTACTCGGAATTCACACACCCGACAAAGGAACAATTGCTTTTGACGGAAGAATCTATTCTGAGCTTTCGGATAAACAAAAGAGGGAATTGCGAACCGAAATTGGCATGGTATTTCAAGGAAGCGCTTTGTTTGACAGCATGACTGTTGCCGAAAATGTTGGATTTCCTTTAAAAATGTTTACCAAAAATTCAAAATCCGAAATTGAAGACCGCGTGGATTTTGTGTTGAAAAGAGTGAATTTGGTGGATGCGCATTTGAAATTGCCTTCTGAAATTTCGGGTGGAATGCAAAAACGTGTTGCGATTGCAAGGGCTATTGTAAACAATCCTAAATACCTTTTTTGTGACGAACCTAACTCCGGTTTGGATCCAAACACTGCGATTTTAATTGATAATTTGATTAAAGAAATCACTGAGGAATATGACATTACAACGGTTATAAACACGCACGATATGAACTCGGTGATGGAAATTGGCGAGAATATTGTCTTCTTAAAAAATGGTTTGAAGGCGTGGCAAGGTACAAAAGAAGAAATTTTCAAAACCGACAATGAAGCCGTTGTTGACTTTGTATATTCCTCCAATTTGTTTAAAAAAGTTAGAGAAGCTTACCTGAAAGGATAGTGGTTATAAACACAAAAAAAGGAGCTAAACTTGCTCCCATTCCTTTATAATTTACTTGCCATAGTTGTAATTCGCTTGATGTCTTGCTCTTTACTTTTTGGGTAAATCAATAAAATATCATCTTTATCTACAATAATATAATCATCCAAACCATCAATTATAACTAACTTTTTTCCATCTGCTCTGATGATATTATTGGAAGCATTTTCAAGAATGACGGTAGCATTTACCACCGCATTATTGTTTTCGTCTTTGTCTAATTTTTCATGAAGCGAACCCCAAGTTCCAAGGTCATTCCAATCGAATGTAGCTGGCAAAACAAAAACATTATCAGCCTTTTCCATCACTGCGTAATCAATAGAAATATTTTCGGCTTGCGCGTACTTTTTATTTATAAAATCTTTTTCTAAACGCGTATTGTAACTTTCAATCCCTAGTTCGAAAAGAGAATTCATCCGAGGTTGAAATTTCTCAAAAGCGGCAGTAATTGTTTTTACACTCCAAATAAAAATACCACCATTCCAAAGAAAATTACCACTATTTAAAAATGCTTTTGCCGTTTCATAATCGGGTTTTTCTCTAAACTGACACACTTTTTTTATCGGATTAGTATCCGTTTTATCAAATTCAATGTAACCAAAACCTGTGTTGGGAAACGTGGGTTGAATACCTAACGTTAGTAACGCATTTTCTTTTTGACAAAAATCAAAACATTGTTGCAAGTTTCTCGAAAATTCCGCTTCGTCTTCAATCCAATGATCGCTTGGGGCAACCACCATAACAGCATCGGGATTTTGTTTTTGGATTTTTAAAGAGGCATATAAAATACATGGCGCCGTATTTCGCATGGCGGGTTCCAATAAAACCTGGGCTTGTTTGACCATTGGCAATTGCTCTAAAACCAAACTATTATAACTTTCATTTGTTAAAATAAAAATATTCTCTATGGGAATCAATTGTGACAAACGGCTGAATGTTTTCTGTACCAAAGTTTCTCCTGAACCCAACATGTCGTGAAATTGCTTTGGAAAATCGGTGGTGCTAACTGGCCAAAATCGTGAACCAACACCACCAGCCATTATAATTGCGTAATAATTTTTGTTCATTTTATTTCTAGATTCTAAGTTATTGGGTTTTCAAAAGTCCTTGCTCGGTAAAATCTCTACTTCTGCATTGGCATTAAATAAATAGAGTTTTCCTGTTTTTATTTCCAAACATTCATATCGTTTGACGCGCAATCCATTTTTTTTAAAAATTTTACCGTTTTTTATTCTAAAAAAACTGCCATTTGGAATTTCAAAGATATAATTTATATCGGCTTTACGTTCATCAAATTGTTTCAAAGCATGTGCTAATCGAGCGTCGGTATCGCTGCTTGCCGTTGGATTTCTAAAATGGTTGGCCACCAAAGGCAAAACAGAATGCGGGAATAT
>JBILYQ010000215.1:0-4303 GCA_044377655.1 Flavobacterium sp. | reverse complement strand
ATCGTCACAAACGGATTTGTTTTTTTTTAAAGGATTTAAAATGGAAGATTTAGCTAATAAGATGGAAATTCCGAAAAGCCATCTGGTTTTTATTTTTAAATACTATTCTGAAATAAGTTTTTCAGATTTTAAAAGAACTATACGAATAAAAGAAGCCATACGGTTAATACACGATGGGTATTTAACCAAGAATGTTATTGAGGCATTGTCTCAAGAAATTGGGTTTTCCACTTACAGTTCGTTTTTTAAAAATTTTAAAGAAGTTATGGGCGTATCGCCCCAAGATTATGTCAAAAAAAGTACTAAAATCTAATTGTGTTAAAACAATAAATCCGCAAGTCCGGATTCCTAGACGAGTTTTAAAAAAAGTACTAAACTGCTAATAGAAACAGAAGATACTAGAAAAAAAATAGCACTACCAAGAGGTAACTTATCGCTTATTTTCTTCACGATTAAGAGTGTGACAAATCAAACTCTTAACTAAATATGTTAACCAACATCTCCTTAAATAAATCATGAGTGGGCAAACCATTTGCACCAACACCCTTGCTCTTCACATCAATACTTCGCATAGTAGCAACAACAGCACTCACTTTTCGCATCGGATAATTGCGCAACGCCAAATCATAATCTTTAACAAAAAAAGGATGGATACCAAGAACAGTAGCCACATTTTTTGGATTTTTATCCTTCAATCCATGATACTTCAACAGCTTAACAAAAAAACCAAACACCGTACTAATAGTAACCGGCACCGGGTTAGCCTTCTCATTCTCCGAAAAATACTGAACAATTTGATACGCTTTCAACTGGTTTTTAGAACCCAAAGCATTAAGCAACTCAAAGTTGTTGAAATCCTTGCTAAAACCAATATTATCCTCAATGTGCTTAGGGCTAATAACGCTTCCTTTAGGCAAAATAAGCTGCAACTTCTCCAGTTCATTGTTAATCTTACCCAAATCATTCCCTAGAAACTCCACCAACATTGCGTTGGCCTTAGGCTCAATAGTCAAACCCTTACCCTGCAAGACGCGAGTAACCCAAACACCCACCTGGTTGTCATACATCTTTTTACTCTCAAACAAAACACCGTTTTTGGCAATAAGTTTCACCAACTTCTTGCGTTTATCAAGCGTTTTGTATTTATAACAAAGCACCAACACCGTCGAGGGCATCGGATGCTCAGCATAACTCTCCAACAGGTCAATCGTTTTAACCAAATCCTGCGCCTCCTTTATCACCACCACCTGTCGCTCCGCCATCATTGGGTAACGCTTTGCCGTGCCAACAATATCCTCCACAGTCACATCACGTCCATAAAGAACCGATTGATTAAAACCCTTCTCCTCCTCCGTCAAAAGATGTTGCTCAATATAGTCCGACAACTTATCAATATAATAAGGCTCTTCACCCATCAAAAAATAAATAGGTTTAATGTTACCCGCCTTAATATCGTTAATTATTTTAACCGCTTCATCCATTTTATGCTGAATTTATTTCAGTAGCTATACCATTGTTTTACTATTGGGTTATCATTCCATGTCACTTTTGCCTTTTCACACTCGTAACCTCACCTCTTGCCTCTTGCTTCTTTCTTCTTCCCTTTTCACTATTGCCTTTTCACTATTGCCTTTTCACTATTGCCTCTTGCTTCTTGCCTCTTGCTTCTATTCTCTAAAAACCATATCTTTACACCATGCAACGTCTCAATTTTCCATCCTATTCCTTTCGCTTCAAAAATAGTGAAAATAAAGTGGCAATCTTTGATCAAACAAGGAAAAAATTTATCATCCTCACGCCCGAAGAATGGGTACGGCAACACACCGTGCAATACCTACTACAAGACAAAAACTATCCCAAATCCTACCTCAACGTTGAAAAATTACTAAAAATAAACGATATAAGTAAACGCTACGACATCGTCGTTTTTCAACCCAATGGAACTATATTTCTGTTAGTAGAATGCAAAGCACCCGAAGTAAACATCACCCAAAAAACCTTTGACCAAATTGCACAATACAACCTAACCCTCAAAGCACAATACCTGATGGTAACCAACGGACTAAATCATTACTTTTGCCAAATGGATTTCGAAAACGAAAAATACATCTTCCTCGAAGAATTACCGCCTTTCAAAACCATAAAAAGCAAACCATAAACAACAAAAAGCAAATCTCTTGAAGAAAATAGCCGTAGTCATCTTGAATTGGAATGGAGAAAAGCTCCTAGCAAAATTTCTTCCTTCCATAATAGCCTATTCTCCAGAAGCTACCATATATGTGGTAGATAACGCCTCTACCGACCAATCCATCGAAGTTATAAAAACCCAATTTCCTTCTATAAAGATTATCCAAAACACAGGGAATTTTGGTTTTGCAAAAGGTTACAATATCGCCTTGCAACAAGTGGAAGAACCCTATTACGCCCTAGTCAATTCCGACATTGAAGTAACCCAAGACTGGCTAGCTCCAATCCAATCCCTTTTTGACTCCCAACCCGAAATAGGAATTATACAGCCCAAAATACTCGATTACAAAAACAAAACCCACTTCGAATATGCAGGCGCAGCTGGTGGATTTATTGATAAATATGGCTATCCTTATTGTCGTGGACGCATTTTTGATACATTAGAAAAAGACAACTATCAATATGATGATGACAAAGAAATATTCTGGGCATCGGGCGCGTGCTTCTTCATCCGAAAAGAACTCTATCGAAAACTAGACGGATTCGACAACGATTTCTTCGCCCATCAAGAAGAAATCGACTTGTGTTGGCGTGCATTTAACCTAGGATACAAAGCTAAATACACCTCCAAATCCACTGTTTACCATGTAGGCGGTGCCACTTTAGAAGTCAGTAATCCGAAAAAGACATTCCTCAATTTTCGGAACTCGCTCTCCATGTTGCTCAAAAATGTACCCACCAACCACTTGATTCCTGTCATTTTTATCCGACTTGGCTTAGATGGCTTGGCTGGAATACAATTTATTTTCAAAGGTAAGTTCCAACATTGTTGGGCAATTATCAAGGCTCATTTTGCATTCTATGCTTTGATTTCCAAAAACTTAAAGAAAAGAAGTCAACCTCAACAACAAAACTATTATCATGTTAGAAGTATCGTTTACAACTATTTTGTTAAGAACGGCAAGATATTTGAAGACAATATTTAACAATAGTTTAAGTTATCCTATAGAACCCTAAGACTATAATAATCCGTAATTTTGATAAAATTTTAATTTACACCTATGAAAAAAGTAATTATTGCATTTTCAATTCTAGCTTTAACGCTGACATCTTGTGGCACCAAGAAAAAAATCGCAGCTTTAGAAGCCCAAAACAAAGAATGTCAAGATTTATTGAATTCAACAACAGTAAAACTAAACCTTTGCTTGACAGAGAAAGAAGCCTTATCACAACAAAACGAGTACCTGAAAAAGAACAACTCCGATTTGATTGATAATTCTAAGGAAATGACTATGTTAACTTCCAAAGGAGCTCAAAATATCGAAAAAGCATTGGAAACAATCAAAGAAAAAGACCTGAAAATTACCAGAATGCAAGATGCGTTGACCAAGAAAGACAGCGTAACTTTAGCATTGGTTACAAGTTTGAAAAGCTCCGTTGGTATTTCTGATCCAGATATCGAAATCAACGTTGAAAAAGGAGTAGTATTCATCTCTATAGCCGATAAATTATTGTTTAAAAGCGGTAGTTATATCGTAAGCGATAAAGCGAAAGAAGTCCTAGCCAAAGTGGCCAAAGTGGTTAAAGACAAACCTACATTTGAATGCATGGTCGAAGGCCATACGGACAACGTACCGTTTACAGGAAACGCCATCTTGGTAGACAACTGGGATTTGAGCGTGAAACGCTCTACAGCAATCGTTAGAGTTCTTGTCAAAGACCTTGGGGTTAACCCAAAACAATTGATTGCAGCAGGTCGCGGAGAGTATATTCCATTGGTGGATAACAAAACATCCGACAACAGAGCCATCAACAGAAGAACACGCATCGTTATTTTACCAAAAATAGATGAGTTCTACGATATGATTGAAAAAGAAATGAAGAACCCAAAAAAATAGTCTTTTTAGATAAAAGACTTTAGCATAATAAAGAAAAAACGTCTCGAGAAATCGGGACTTTTTTTATATTTATACGCAATCTAGCTTTTTCTCTTTTGCCTTTTGCCTATTGCCTTTTCACTTTTGCCTAATGCCTAATGCCTATTTCTAAAATATATCAATGTCGCCTTTTCCTTCTCGAACAACAACCGGTTCATGACCCGACAAGTCGATAATGG
>JBILYQ010000214.1:0-4324 GCA_044377655.1 Flavobacterium sp. | reverse complement strand
GTGAAAGTATAATTTCCATTTTGTGTGTTATCAATTATACTTGGATTCCAAGTTCCTGTGAAACCTTCAATTGAAGTTCCTGGTAAGCTTGGAGGAATAGTTGCTATACAAACTGAAATACCGTTGAAAGAGGCTGGAGTTGGCAAAAATACATTAATTGCTAATTGAGCGCTTGTTGCACATTGACCTGCATCAGGTACAAAAGTATATACAGTGTTTTGTGAACTATCAACAGTATTTGGTGTCCAATTTCCAGTAAAACCTTCAATAGATGTTAATGGTAATGTTGTAGAATTAGAACCTAAACAAATTGGATTTACAGCATTGAATGTTGGAATAATAACTGGGTCAGTCAAAGTGACAACATCTGTAGCAGTAATTGTACAGTCATTGAAAACAAAATTGAAACTGCTATAGGTTCCAGTGTTTAATCCATTTATGATATATTCTCCTTGTAAATTGGTAATTATCGTTATTGGACCAACAGTTATAGTGTCATCTGAATAAGTCAGTGTGTATGTTGTATTTGGAGTTAAGCCAGAAATAGTAATACTTCCGTTAGTTCCATTACAATTCGTTGCATTTGATGGAGTGAAAATTGGATTTTCTTGAATGCTAAAAGTAGCGATAAAATTAGCACCATTATTATTAAAAAATATAATATCATCACACTCAGCGGTAGATGTAACGTCTCCAGTTACATCATAATATACTTCTATAATATAGTTTCCTGCTGGATAATTTGTTAAGTTAACAGGTGATTCAGTGTCATTTAAAACTTTTTGCCATTTTTGATCTCCGTTAGAACACAAACCTCCAGTAGGGAAACTTCCAGCATTACAATCATCAAAGAAAGGGAGGTCTAAAACGGTAAATGCGCCAGGCGTTCCTGCTTGCGGATAGATTCTATAATTAAACCTTGCGCTACATACATTTGCAGTAGTTGTTTTAAAAGTTTTTACTTCAGCACCTCTTAAAATTAGGGTGTTAGAGTTTTGTAAATAGGTTCCTAATTCTGTGTTTGGAAAAACATTAGCAACAGGTCCGATAATATCAGTACCAGAACCAATTGTGTTGAAGAAATTTGAGGTACTACAATTTGTTAACCAAACGGCATTAGCAAAACTACCAAAAGCACAGTTTTGCAATACTTCTACAACTAGAGTTGTTGTGCTTGCGCATTGTCCTTCATTTGGTGTAAACGTATAAGTCACTGTTTGTGTAGTATCAACAGTTGCAGGTGACCATGAACCGATTATTCCATTATTTGAAGTTGTTGGTAATTCTGTTGCAATATCTCCTGAACAAATTGGCGCAGGGGATAAAAAAGTTGGTGTCACTAATGGTAATACAGTAATTAATTGCTCTATTATAGCAACACATTCACCACTATCAGCCGTGAAAGTATAGGTTGTTGTTTGTAAATTGCTAACTACTGATGGTGACCATGTACCTAATATTCCTTCTTCGGATTGGGTTGGTAAAATAGGAGCGACATCATTTTGACATATTTGAGAAACAATCGTAAATGTTGGAACAACAATAGGAGTTACTATTAAATCAAATTGTGAAGTTAAGAAACATCCAGATATAAGATTTTCAACCCTAACATATATAGTTTGCAAATTAGCAATAACATTGGTATACAAAATAGGTAAAGGATTTGTTTCAGCTTCCGCATCTTCAACCGTTAAGTAATAAGCGATATTGTGAATAGTTTGATCTAAATTCCCAAAAGTTGGTATATTATTTTCATTCAAATCAAATTCTGCAAAACCATTAATGCCACATTCCGTTAGATTGATAGGGGTACCAGATACAATTTGTCCATAATATTCGATAGTAATGAAATCTGTTGCAGAGCAAGTTGTATTGATATATTGAGTAACAACACCATAAATACCTTGTTCCGTTATGGTCAAGCTAGGTCCAGTTTGATTAGGAATAATATCACCGTTGTAACTCCAAGTGAAGTTAAATTGATTGGTACTTAAACCAGTTTCAATCGTATAGTTATCACCAAAACATAATGCATTATTGGTTGCTTGAAGAAAATCATTTCCTAATTCAACGTTTCCAATATCAAAACTTCCTCCTTCGATGAATACTGCTGAGTCGAAGCTTGTATCTAATCTATCAGCAACCACTAATTTTATGTGATATTGATTTCCAGGCACTACTGCAGATGTTGCAGTTAATGGAACGGTAATTCCATTGAAGTCAATCGGTGCGCTTAATGGATTTTCTCCGCCAGCTCCATAAAAAGTATCAAAATATTCTGGATTCACAGAAGCACATCCATTGTTATATAAGTTATCTCTAATAGTTACTACAGAAACTGGAGTAGTAGTATTTGGTATTACAGCCAAATTAGTTGTAATTCCTGTAGAAAGATCGGTTAATAAAAATGCAAATGCATCAGAATAGGCACATTGGAAAGTTCCATATTCTTCTGAAGCAAAAACGAAATTAAAGTTTATTTCATTTATTAATGGAATAAAATCAAATTCAAGTTTTGTGGCATTGAATGAGTTCATAGGATTTCCTGTTGCCGCAAGTATAATAGCTTCAAGTTGTGCATCACCTGGCCATGAATTTATACCTTCACCAAGTGTTGTGGTATTTGGACCTGGCGCACTCAATGCATTTCCTGATGACAGAACAACTCCATCGTTAAAAGGAAACAATGAGCCATTTTGATTAAAATAACCAATTCCGTTTTCAGAACCAAAATTTGTTCCAGTTGATGAAGTAATGTTTGTAACTGTTGCGCAAGTAGAATTTAATAATACATCTTCAACGAGTTGAGTAGTAGTGTAAACATTATTATTTGTTATTATTGGAGGTAAAATAGTTCCGATGCAAATATTAAAAACAGATGTTTGATTAGGAGTTGCAGTAAACGAATAAACTCTTATATAATAAGTTTGTCCAACTGTTAAATTTGTAGCAATACTCTGAATATCAGTATTGCAAAAAACTTGTGTTAAATTATCACAACTTCCAGTGTAAACAACATGATACAAATTAGTTGTGCTTCCTGTGATATTATTAAGGTTAATAGTGTGTGTCGATGTTGCTGCAACAAATGAAAACCAAACATCATCATCACTAGTTCCTCCACAAATATTTGATTGAGTTGATGCTGTTGCACCAACTAATGTTCCAGCAACAACTTGAGCGCATGACGTATCTGTATTTACCGGTACATTAATTGCATTTATGCATTCATCGTTTGTAATAAGAGTGGCAAAACTTGCTGGATTTGACCAGAAACTAATATCTGTATCACTACAAAACGATCTTACATAAACTTTATATGAAGTTCCTGAATTTAAACCGTTGTAAACAAATGGGTTTATATTTGCGGTAACCCAACCAATAGTTGAAGCATCTGGCACAGGAGCTGTTGCTGGTAAAATGATTACTTGCCAAGTTGTCGCGGTTCCTACTTCAGTCCATGCAATAGAAGCACTTGTTTGGGTAACTGTTGATACAATTAAAGCCGTTGGTCTTGGGCAAGTTGGTGGTGGCAAACAAGTTACATTGGCTATCCAACCTGGATTGTTTACAGATCCATCACTTCTAAACCTGAAAGTCAAACAACCATCAGCACTTGATGAAGTAAAAGGTCCCGGAATTACAGTTCCCCAATAAGATCCTGCCAAACCTCCAGGAACATTTCCTGCAGGGTTTGCACTAGCCAATTGCGGTGCTAAAATCGAATTTCCGTCAAATACATACAATCCATCCCAGGTTGCCTCTGTGTTAAATGAAGTGAACGTTACTGTAACTTGTTCGCCAACAATAGTTGGACAAATGGTTACTGTTGAATCTGAATTATTGGCATAATTTGCCGTTGGACCTGCTGGATCCACAAAATTGCCTCCACATACTGGTGGTAATACTTGTGTTGTAGCTGTAGCGGAAGTTGACCAAAAACTAATGTCTGTTGGTGTACAAACGCCTCTTACATAAAATAAATAACAAGTAGCTGGCATTAAACCCGTCAATAGTATAGAATTTATCGGCGTAACAACCCATCCTGTTGTGCCAGCTGTTGGAGCTGGTGAGCCACATGGCAGAGCGAGTACTTGCCAAGATGATGATGGCGCAACACTTGTCCAATTTAATTGAGTAGAGGTTGCGGTTACCAAAGAAGTAGTTAGATTTGTTGGCTGCAAACAGGTCGCTATGGTTGAAAAAGCTCTCGGCCCTGACCACAAACTTAATCCCGCGGTTGCGCCACAATCTCCTCTTACGTAATATTCATAAGCCGTTCCAGGTGTTAATCCACCTAAAATAAAGGGATTGTTTGCTGCTG
>JBILYQ010000213.1:0-4327 GCA_044377655.1 Flavobacterium sp. | reverse complement strand
GCAATTAAGTATGAAATCAATTAAACACTTTTCTGAAATTGGAATTAATGATATTCCTTTCGTTGGCGGTAAAAATGCGTCTCTTGGAGAAATGTATTCCGCACTTTCCTCAAAAGGAATTCTCGTTCCTGAAGGCTTTGCAGTAACTTCCAAAGGATATTGGCAGTTTTTAAACCAGAATAACCTGTTCATCCCATTAGAAAAGTTACTAAAAACACTCAACACCTCTGATTTCAACAACTTATCTGAAATAGGCTCAAAAGCGCGGGCAATGATCCTTGATGGCCTATTTCCAGAAACGTTACAAAACGAAATTTTAGAAGCCTATCGACAACTTCAATCGCACTCAGAAACCAGAAAATCGTTCGCAGTTCGCAGTAGTGCCA
This sequence comes from Flavobacterium sp., assembly GCA_044377655.1. Taxonomy (GTDB): domain Bacteria; phylum Bacteroidota; class Bacteroidia; order Flavobacteriales; family Flavobacteriaceae; genus Flavobacterium. Next base: position 3,941 of record JBILYQ010000213.1, on the reverse strand, counting down.
CCGCAGAGGATTTGCCTAACGCGAGTTTTGCAGGCCAACAGGAAACGTATTTGAATGTACAAGGAGAAAATAATATAATCAAGGCTTGCCATCGAAGTTACGCTTCCCTTTTTACCGACAGAGCCATAAAGTATAGAGAGGATAATGGTTTTGACCATATGAAAGTAGCGCTTTCCATCGGGATTCAAATCATGATAAGATCTGACATAGCAAGTTCTGGAGTGATGTTCACCCTCGATCCAGACACTGGTTTCGAAAACGTAGTTTTGATTTCGGGAGCATGGGGTTTGGGAGAAAATGTGGTACAAGGAACAGTTATTACTGATGAATTTTTAGTCTTTAAGCCTTTATTGAATAAGGTGATACAACCCATCATCAGTCACAAACTAGGCAGCAAAACCAAAACCATGATTTACTCAACAACTCACAAAAATAAGATAATAAAACCCGAAGATGCCATCATCAACATTGACACACCATTGGAAAAAGCCAAACAATTTATCCTGTCGGATGTAGAAGTTGTTCAACTCGCAAAATGGGCAGTTCTTATAGAAGAACATTACCATAGCCAAATGGATATCGAATGGGCAAAAGACGGAGAAGACGGAAAAATATACATCGTACAAGCCAGACCAGAAACCGTACAACAGCATAAAAAACAAACCGTTTATAAACAATTTATTTTGCTCGAAAAAGGAACTAAATTGTGTTCGGGTGCAGGACTGGGAAGTAAAATTATTTCGGGGAAAGCCCGGATACTCCATTCGCCAAAAGAAATATCCAAACTCAACAAGGGCGAAATACTTATAACCGAACGCACCGACCCCGATTGGGATCCAATTCTTAAAAAAGCAAGCGCCATAGTAACCGACCAAGGAGGAAGAACTTCTCATGCAGCCATTGTGGCAAGAGAAGTTGGAGCCATTGCAGTAATTGGCACCGGAAACGGAACAAAAGCCATTAAAGATGGGCAGATGATCACGGTTTCTACCGCAAAAGGAAGTACTGGATTTGTATATGAAGGACAACTCAAATGGGAAGAGAAAATAGTAGACATCACCTCTGTTCCAAAAACAAAAACAAAAGTGATGCTCATTCTTGCACATCCTGACGAAGCTTTTGGATATTCATTACTCCCAAATGACGGCGTTGGGTTGATGCGAATGGAATTCATCATCAGTAACTCGATAGGTATTCATCCCATGGCATTAAAGCATTTTGATTGTATAAACGATAGCCAAATCAAAGAAAAAATAGGACTAATAACAGATGAATACCAAAACAAAGAAACTTATTTCATTCAGAAGCTAGCAGAATCGACTGCAAAGATGGCAGCGGCATTTTATCCTAAAGAAGTTATCGTTAGAATGAGCGATTTCAAATCAAACGAATACGCCGGATTATTGGGTGGAAAACAATTTGAACCCGAAGAGGAAAACCCAATGATTGGTTTTAGAGGCGCAGCACGTTATTATCATCCGTTATATAAAGAGGCTTTTGAAATGGAATGCAAGGCCATGAAAATTGTTAGGGATGAAATGGGATTGACTAATGTCAAATTGATGATTCCTTTTTGCAGAACTATTACCGAAGCTAAAAAAGTGATTGAAATTATGGAAGGATGCGGCTTGCGCCAAAAAGAAAACAATTTGGAACTTTATGTAATGATTGAAATTCCCAGCAATGCATTGCAAGCAGAAGAATTTGCAAAACATTTTGACGGATTTTCCATTGGCTCCAATGATTTGACCCAACTAACTTTAGGAGCCGATAGAGATTCAGAATTACTAAGTGATATATTTAGCCCATTCGATCCTGCTGTAATGCAACTCATTGAGATGACATTAACTAAAGCCAAAAAAACTGGCACACACACAGGGCTTTGTGGACAGGCTCCAAGCGATTACCCTGAATATGCCCAATTTTTAGTAAAAAATGGGATAGACAGTATTTCCTTTAATCCTGACGCCATCATTAAAGGCATTGAAAACATCGCTTTAGCTGAAAAAAATGCAACAATCTCGAGTTTATTTTTAAAACTAGTGTAATACATAATAAACCAATCACAAAGACTTTTACATTCAATAAATACAACTTCAATTAAACATACTCCCGTGTTATGGCTTAGATAAGACAATATTGATTCGTTTGAAATTATGTACCTTTGCGCGAAATAATAAGCAATATGAATACTTTCGAACAGTTTGACCTTCCAAAATCCCTGCAAAAAGCCGTTGATGCTATTGGATTGACTACGCCAACTCCTATTCAGGAAAAATCCTTTTCCGTGATAATGTCGGGGCGAGATATGATGGGAATAGCACAAACTGGAACAGGAAAAACTTTTGCTTACTTATTGCCCATATTGAAACAATGGAAGTTCATTCCAACCGATACGCCACGCGTAATGATTTTAGTTCCTACCCGTGAATTAGTTGTACAAGTTGCTGCAGAAGTGGACAAACTAACACAATTTATGTCAGTACGAACCATTGGTGTGTATGGCGGTGTAAATATCAATACTCAAAAGAAAGCCATATATACAGGTGTCGACATTTTGGTAGGAACACCCGGTAGAATCATGGATTTAGCCTTGGACAACGTCATCCGATTTGATTCTATGCAAAAATTAGTAATCGATGAATTTGACGAAATGTTGAATTTGGGTTTTCGTGCGCAAGTAACTTCGATACTATCAATGCTAAAAAACAAAAGACAGAACATCCTTTTTTCAGCCACCATGACAGAAGAAGTGGATGATATGCTTGAAGATTATTTTGAATTTCCGGAAGAGATTTCATTGGCAAAATCGGGAACGCCTTTAGAAAAAATAGAACAGTTGGCATACCTCGTTCCAAATTTTTCTACTAAAATCAATTTAATTATCGAATTGCTGAAAGATGAAAAACTAGAGCGAATCTTGCTTTTTATTAACAATAAAAAAACTGCTGACTTGGTTGCCGAGAAGTTGGAGGAAATCTATCCCGAACAATTTGGTGTTATCCATTCAAATAAATCACAGAATTATCGTTTGAATACCATGGCGGCTTTTCAAAACGGAGAAATTAGAGGAATCGTAACAACAGATGTAATGGCGAGAGGATTGGATATCTCAGATATTACACATGTTATTAATATGGAATTTCCAGAGGTTTCAGAACAATATATCCACAGAATAGGTAGAACTGGCCGCGCCGACAAAACAGGAATTGCTATCAGTTTTATAGCTCCAAAGGAAGTAGAAATTCAAATTGAAGCAGAAGTTTTGATGGAAAAGGAAATCACCTTTTTACCATTGCCAGAAACTCTAGTGATTTCTGAAAAACTATTCCCATTTGAAAAGGAGAAAAAAGAGGTCAAATTCATGATGAAAAAGCCAAAACTCGAGGGTGGAGAAGCATTTCATGAAAAATCAAAAAAGAATAAGAAAGTCAATCTTGGCGGACCATCGAAAACTAAGAAAAAAGTATCAACTTCAGTTAATAGAAACATCCTGAAAACGAGAGATAAGAAACGTAAGGATAGAAATTAAATTCTAGTCAAAGAATTAAACAATGCTATGCTGTTTCTAATTTTAAACTTAAAATGAGCCGAATATGTGTTAAAACTATAAATGCCGTCACTCGCAAAGGTGTTAGTATTGTATAATAATAATCAAATTCAAAATATTCTGTTAAAAAAGACTTTTTACGAATATAAAATAGTAAAACGGAAAAGCAAAATAGATTTATAGCCTTTTAATAAAATGAAAAAAAATTATTAGCGTTAAAAGCTGCTTTTATTGTGATTTAAAATACAAATTCGACTAAAGAAAATAATAAAAAGTAGTATTTTTGAAAACTGAAACTCAGTGAAAACCACTGAAAACTTGTTCAAGTGAAGTAAACGAAATTAAAAATGCAATTCAAACATCCAGAGATCCTATATTTTCTTTTCTTACT
>JBILYQ010000024.1:0-12752 GCA_044377655.1 Flavobacterium sp. | reverse complement strand
GTATGTAACATGCCGTTTTCCTGCATTCCTTCGCACAAACACAATGCCGAATAACCAGTATACGTTCCAATTTCTAAAATAGTTGTTGGGCGAATCAATTTGGATAACATACTTAAAACTCTGCCTTGGAAATGGCCGCTCAACATCCGCGGTTGCAACACTTTTTGATAGGTTTCGCGGTTCAATTGAACCAATAATTCAGGTTCATTTTGCGAGTGTTGTTCAATATAATCTTCTAGTTCTTGGGAGATGAAGTGCATGACTTTTTTTTACAAAATTACAAATAACCAAATTCACAAATAACCAATTCCACAAATTGTTTTTACCTTTGCGCCATGGAAATTGAGAAAAAAGACATCCGCGCCTTATCTAAAGAACAATTACGCGATTTTTTTGTTACTAATGGCGATAAAGCTTTTCGTGGCAATCAAGTCTACGAATGGTTGTGGAGCAAAGCATCGCACAGTTTTGAGGACATGACCAATGTTTCCAAAGAAACACGATTGATGTTGGAAACCAACTTTGTAATCAATCATATCAAAGTAGATCAAATGCAGCGCAGCGAAGATGGAACGGTAAAAAATGCGGTTCGTTTGCACGACGGTTTGATTGTGGAAAGTGTTTTGATTCCAACCAATACGCGAACCACCGCTTGTGTTTCGAGCCAAGTAGGTTGTAGTTTGGATTGTAATTTTTGCGCCACAGCGCGATTAAAAAGAATGCGAAATTTAGAACCAGGAGAAATCTACGACCAAGTTATCGCTATTGATAGAGAAAGTAAATTGTATCATAATCGACCACTTTCCAACATTGTTTTTATGGGAATGGGCGAACCGCTGATGAATTATAACAACGTTTTGAAAGCCATTGACATGATTACTTCCAATGAAGGTTTAGGAATGTCGCCAAAACGAATTACGGTTTCCACCTCGGGAATTCCAAAAATGATTAAGAAAATGGCAGATGACGAAGTAAAATTCAAGTTGGCCGTTTCTTTGCATTCGGCTATTGACGATGTGCGCGCTAGAATTATGCCTTTTAGTTCCAATTTTCCTTTGGCGGATTTGAGAGAATCATTGGAATATTGGTATCGAAAAACCAAAAGTAAAATCACCTACGAATATGTGGTTTGGAAAGGTATAAACGACAATGCAGAAGCAATCGATGCCTTAGTAAAATTTTGTAAATACGTGCCGTGTAAAGTCAATTTGATTGAGTACAACCCGATTGATGATGGCGAATTCCAACAAGCATCGGATGAAGCCATTGACAATTACATCAAAGCTTTGGCAAAAAATGATATTGTGGCAAAAGTGCGTCGCAGTCGCGGAAAAGATATTGACGCAGCTTGCGGACAATTAGCCAACAAAGAATCATAAAAAAAAGCGTCCCGATTTATTTAAATTCGGGACGCTTTCAGTAAGATGAAAAAGTAGTTTTAGTTACCTAAAACAATAGAATAATCATTTCCATTAAAGGTGAATATCGCTAAATTATCGCAACTTCCATCTCCAAAATCGATACTTGATGTGACATTATTTCTAACAATGCTAACCACGCCGCTAACAATATGTGGACAGCTTAGTTTTACAATCAATGGCGTTGTTATTGTGGAAGTGTGTATCCCATTTGGAAAAGTAGTTGCCCAACTTCCCGTTATCGAATAAACGTTGTCTAACCAAACCAAAGGCGTATTGTATCCTTCAATTAATTCCCTAACTCTATTGCCAATTCGTGTGTAAACCGCTCCGTTTGGATAGGTAATAGTTAAATCCAATTGTACATTTACCACAGGATGTAATTCGGATAATGCAGCAGTGCTTTGTAAGGTTCTAACAGCAATTTTATTGCCTCCAATTAATTTATCATTGTGATAAAAATTCTCAAAACTATACGTGTAAGTATATGAGGATTGATTAAAATCTGTACTACCACTGACGATAATTTTTCCTTTTAACACATTTCCGTTTGGCATTGCGCATCCTGCAGTTCCAAAATCAACTGTTCTTGTCCAAACACTTTCTGTAACAATAATGGTAATTGTTGCGCAAGAAGGCAAAATACTTTGGAAAGCGGAAGCTGCCCGTCCTGAGGCTGCTGCTTGACTATCATATTGGTCATCAATTATTTTTGAAACATCATCGGAAATCATGTCAATGTTGGCATTGATTTTTGCATCATCGGCACTGAATAATGATTCGTCATCTTTATTACAGCTTAGAAAAAGTAACGAAAGCGTCAATCCAAATACTAAAGTTTTAATTTTCATAATAGTTGTTTTTTATGGTTAATGCAGTTAAGAATTGAATATTGAGAAATGGTTTAATCAAAAGTAATATTTTTTTTCAAATGCCATCATTGTTGTATCTTTGAAACTCAAATGAACATCACTTCTCAAATAAAACAACCCATCTTAATTGAAATGGAACTTTTTGAAAAAAAGTTCTACGAATCGATGACCTCAAAGGTTGCACTTTTAAATCGGATTACCTATTATATTGTGAATAGAAAAGGGAAACAAATGCGGCCGATGTTTGTTTTTCTGACCGCAAAAATGCTTTCTGATGGAAGTGTTAACGAAAGAACGTATCGCGGTGCTTCAGTTATTGAATTGATTCACACAGCAACATTAGTTCATGATGATGTAGTAGATGACAGTAATAGAAGAAGGGGTTTTTTCTCTATCAATGCGCTTTGGAAAAATAAAATTGCCGTTTTGGTTGGTGATTATTTGTTGTCAAAAGGATTATTGCTTTCCATTGACAATGGCGATTTTGACTTGCTTCGAATTATTTCTGTTGCCGTTCGCGAAATGAGTGAAGGCGAATTATTGCAAATAGAAAAAGCACGTCGATTGGATATTGTTGAAGATGTTTATTATGAAATCATCCGAAAAAAAACTGCTACTTTGATTGCCGCTTGTTGCGCACTTGGTGCAAAATCTGTGATTGATGATGAAATTCAAGTCGAAAATATGCGAAAGTTTGGCGAACTCATTGGAATGGCTTTTCAAATTAAAGATGATTTATTTGATTATACCGATGATGCCATTGGAAAACCAACAGGAATTGACATCAAAGAACAAAAAATGACCTTGCCGTTAATTTATGTGTTGAATAATTGTACCTCTTCAGAAAAAAAATGGTGCATCAACTCCATTAAAAATCATAACAAAGATAAAAAGCGCGTAAAAGAGGTTATCCAATTTGTAAAAGACAAGAACGGATTGCTTTATGCGGAAGAAAAAATGGTTCATTTTCAGCAAGAAGCGCTCGAAATTTTAGAAAAATTTCCTAATTCGGAATATAAAGCGGCCTTAATTTTGATGGTAAATTACGTTATCGAAAGAAAAAAATAATTTTTATTATGCGAGTGGAAGTAAAATTGAAATTTCTATTCCTTTATTTACTTTAGAGTGTATGTTGAAAATACCATCTGACTTTTCAATAATGTTTTTACTTAAAAATAAACCTAGACCCATTCCTTGTTGTTCTCGTATTTCTCTTTTGAATTGTTTTAATTCTCCAATGTTTTTTATTTCTTCATCTGTCATTCCAGTACCGAAGTCGTTGATTAGTATTTGATAATATTTCTCGTTGTGATTTTTGCCTGAAACAATTACTTTTTCCTTCTGAGGCGAAAATTTCAAGGCATTATCGATTAATTCATAAAGCACAAATTCTAAAAAAGCATTCGATATTTTTATGTTTGAATCGTCAATATCAAATTCTAATCTCTCTTTTTGATTTTTGTTTATTTTGTGATATTTTTTAATTACGATTAAAAACGAATTTAATATTTCAGATTGAGAATCTTTTGAGAATTTTAAATCATTGTTTTTTAGTTTTTCTGTAAGCATTAGATTATGGAATGTTCTGTTTAAACGTTCCCCCGAAATTCTTATGAGCTTATAAAATTTTTCGATTTCGTCGTCTTTTAATGGCGCTTTGTTTTCAATCAATAATTCTATAGCACCTAAAATACCAAAAAGAGGAGTGTTTATTTCATGCGTGAAATGCTTATTTTTTTCTATATTTAAATAATCATAGACACTTTTTGTTTTTTCATAACGATCAATCCTAATTTTTATTACTTGTAAAAGTTCGTCAAATTTGAACGGTTTTGTTAGAAAATCATCTGCGCCTTTTATCATTGAATTCCTCATTGTGTCTTGTTCGCTCTTTGCGGTCAAAAAAACAAAAGGAATTTGACTTAACGTTTTATTTTCTCGAACAAAGCCAAATAATTCATTTCCATCCATTTCCGGCATCATTATGTCGCTGATAATTATATCAGGCGACCAAGATTTTAATAATTCCAGCGCTTCTTCACCATTTATGGCAGTTTTGACAACATAGTTTTTATGTAGTAAATATTCGGATATTGTTTCCCTAATATTTTGTTCGTCATCAACGATTAGTATTTTTTTATTCATAAGGTAAAATTACATTTATTTTAGTTCCATTGTTTTCTTCACTTTCTAGCGATATTTCTCCTTTAAGTTTTTCGGTAAATTGTTTTACAATCACTAACCCTAATCCAGTTCCTTTTATTGTAGCGGTGTTTGTTGCCCTATAAAACGAGCTGAATAGGTGTGGAATTTCTATTTTGGGAATTCCAATTCCATAATCTATTATTTCTAGTTGAACCACTTTTTCCCCAAATGAAATATTCAATTTTGGGTTAGGTTTGCCCACCGAATATTTAAAGGCATTGCTTATTAAGTTGGTTACTATATGTGTAATCAGTGTCTCGTCGGAGTATAAAGTTCTTTTTTTTCCAGTAATTGAAAATTCTATAATTCTACCATCATTTTCGTTATGAAAATAAGTTGCGATAAGGTTCTCTATGAAGTCGAAAAAATTAATAGGTTTGATGTCTACCTTTATTTCCCTAATGTCATACTTCCCAAAAATTAATATGTTGTCCATTAGTTCAATCATTCGGTCTACTTCCCTTTTTATTCTATTTGTAGTGATTGCAATTTCGTCGGATAGTTTTTTTTCAGAACTGTCAATTTTAATGTCAATTAACTCAGCGTTCGAGTATATTACTGTTAAAGGGGTTCTAAATTGATGCGAGGCAAGGGAAACAAATTTTGATTTTAAATCACTTAACTCTCGTTCTTTTTGAAGTGCAGTTTTCATATCTTCCGCAATCTTCATTCTTTCTGTTATATCTCTGCTAGAGGTTTGAAATCCTAAAATTTTATTGTTATCATCAACTATAAGTTTTGAAGTGGTTTCTAACCAAATATAGTTGTTGTTGTTTTTTTTAAATCGAAAAGTTAATACGGGATCTATTTTTTTCCCTATCGATTTTCTATATTCTTCCGTTATCTTTAAAATTTCATCAGGATTAATATAGTCAAACGGGTTTCTGCCAACTAATTCATTTGGATTATAGCCAATTATCTCTTTTGCAGAACTGGAAACATAAGTAAAAATGCCCTCTTTGGTATGTTGACAAATTAAATCCGTTGTGTTTTCTGCAATAAATCTGAATTTTTCTTCAGAAATTTGTAGTTGGTTTTCCTTTTCTTTTATTTCGCTGATGTCAATGTGGGAACCTATCATTTTTATAGGTTTGCCATTGTTGTTTTTTTTGAGCAAACCGGAATATTTGATCCAAACGAAATGCCCTTTTTTATGTCTCATGCGTTTAATTCCTTCAAAAGAATTCGTTTCGCCAGTTACATAATTTTTGAGGTTTTTTTCAACTTTGTCAATATCTTCAGGATGAACATTTTTTTGCCAAAAATCGAATGTATGGTCAATTTCTTCGATTGTGTAACCTAACATTCCTGACCAATTATAGGAATATTTGGTTGTATTTGAAATAATGTCCCACTGCCACATTCCTTGATCGGATCCTTCCATATAAAAATCAAATTGCTCCAAAGTACTCTCTAAGGTAGCGATTATTTTATCTTGATTTAATCGCAATCCTATATTTTTTGCAACGGTATGAATTGCAGCCACTTCGTTTTCAATCCATTTTCTCTCAGTTTTGCAATCATCATATCCTATCCACCCCCAAAATTCATTGTTTGAAAATATTGGAGTGAACAAATAAGACTGGATGCCCTGCATTTCCATAACCTCTTTGAATAATTCATTTGGGCTCTCTTTAACCAAGCCATATAATGGCTCGTCTCGAATTAGCGTTTCATATAATCCAGGAAAACTAGTGTAATTTAGTCCATTTAAATCAGGACTGCCCAAATAGGCGTCAATCCTTTTGTTGCACCATTCATGAACATAATATAGTTTAAGTTCGCCATCTTCCATTTTGTTTTTAAAAATATAACATCTGTCGACATTTTGGGTTTCTCCAAGGGTAGCGATGCATAAATTAAGAGCTTTGTCAATGTCGGTTTCTTTTAGCAAATGGTTACTAGCCATTGCAATTCCAAATAGCAAATTTTTCAAAATATTATTTGTAAGTCGTTATTTTTATTCATTTTTGTAAAGATGCATAAAGATATTTTATTGTAAGGTATTCAAGAATTAAAACGTATAATTAAAAAATAAACAAATTTCAATTTTAAAGTAAAAATAATCAATTTTGTGATAAATGCAACAAAAGAATAATGCTGTTAAAATTAGGAGAAAAAATATTCAATTTTTAGTTGATGAAACTGGTTTTAATTTCTCCCAATTAATGATATCGCTTTGATTTTAATTAAAAAAACATTTCCTGATGCAACCATTTTATATCCATTCTCGTCTATGCTAATAGAAACACTTTATTAATAGGTTTTGAAAGTAATCAATTTACATCAAGAGGAAAAAGAATTAATCGAACTAGCTGTCGAGAATAATCGTCATGCGCAACATCAGATTTATTCTAAATATTCACCAAAAATGTTAAGTGTTTGCCGGCAATATGTCAAAGATTTGCACCAAGCCGAAGATTGCATGATTACCGCATTTATGAAAGCGTTTACCAATTTGAAAAATTTTGAACACAAAGGAAGTTTCGAAGGTTGGATTAGAAGAATAATAATAAACGAATGCATTTCTTTTATCAGAGTAGCAAAAAAAGTAAAGTTTATTGAAGACGAAAATTATTTTGAGGAAAGTTTTAACAACATTGAAAGTCAGTTCTCAGTCGAAGATATTCAGTATTTAATTGATAAATTACCAGACGGTTACCGAATGATTTTCAATTTGTATGCTATTGAAGGGTTTAAACATCATGAAATTGCAACGCTACTTGGAATTAGTGAAGGAACTTCAAAATCGCAATTGTCACACGGTCGGAAAATGTTGCAAAGCAGTATTAACAAAGAAAAGAATTATGAAAATGGAACCGAATAAATTAGAAACACAATTTAGAGAAAAGTTGAATGCACGGAAAATTCAACCTTCTCCTCAAGCTTGGGACAGATTGGATGCGATGCTTTCGGTGGCTGAAGAAAAAAAAACAAAACGACCTTTTGGCTTTTTGTTTATTGCTGCTAGTATTTTGGTTTTAGTATCTGCGGGTATGTTTTTTTTCAATCAAAAAAGCATCGAAGTTACACCAACTAATTCGGTTGTTGTTCAAGAAAAAGACACTGTTAATTCCTCTCCAACTAAATTCAAAATTACAACAGGCAATAAGCAACAAAATGAAGTTGCCACTTCCTCTGAAAATACAATTATAAACAAGCCAGAAACAAAGAAAAGGAATCCATCAATCATCAGTCAAAAAACGAATAATAATCAATATCAAATCATCAAAGACAAAGTAATTGAATTCCAAAACACGGAAGACATTGCGCTAAAGAATTTGCCAAAAATTCAAGACCGAACACCAATCGTTATCAATAATGGCGCAAACAAAAAAGCTGACGAGCTTTTAGTTGCCAATTTAGAAAACACTTCGATTGCAACTTCATCCCAAAATTCCAAAGTGAAAGTAAATGCCCAAAGTTTGCTTTCGCAAGTTGATGGCGAATTAGACCAATCTTTTAGGGAAACAAAATTGGAAAGAATTCAAAGAAATTTTAAAACGGTCAAAGAGGCTTTGGTCAACAGAAACAATCAGTAATAACCGAGTATCAATCATTAATCACATTTAAATTACAATCATCATGAAATCAAAGATTCACGAATACCAAAAAACAAGTAAAAAAAGCATGAGTAAAAATTTCACTATTTACTTAGCACTAATCCTATGCCTTTTTGCCAGCAAAATGATTGCACAGGTCTCGAGCCAAAATGGCGAACAGGCGAAGCAAACCTTTGAAGAAAGAGCAAAAAGTATTGCTTTAAAGATTGAAAAAATTACAAAAGAAGAAAAAGAGGCATTAAAACTTGAAATAGAATCGGTTAACAATCAGCTAGAAAATAATTCGATAACTAAAGAACAAGCAGAGGAGAAAAAAAACAAATTAGCCAATGCAAGAGCCGCAATCATAGAAGATAAAGTTGCTGTTGTGCAAGAAGAATTAAAAAATTTGGTGCAAGAAAAAGTAGATGGCAAAATTGAAGAAGAATATAAGCCAAACTCATTTGGATTTGTTTTCTCAAAATCATCGGGAAAGAATAAAGAAAAATATCAAAAACGTCTCGACTCACTCTACAATACTTCTGAAAATAGAACAACATCTCAATTTGTTTTTGCAACGGGTTTTAATAATTTAGTTACAAATGGAGCTGTTTCAAATTCAGATTTTGGATATTTAAGATCAGTTTTTTTTGAGTGGGGTATTACCTTAAAAACAAGATTATTGCAAAATTCTAACTTATTGCATTTAAAATATGGTTTGGGTTTTCAATATAACATGTTGCATGCAACTGATAACAGAGTTTTTGTTGATAATGGTAGCGAAACAGTTTTAGTAACGTATCCAATAGATGTAAAAGACAATCATACTTACTTTAAAAATGTATATTTTGTATTACCTGTTCATTTAGAGTTTGATTTTTCTAAAATAAAAGAGAAAGACGGAAAAAAAATATTCAAATCACAACAAGGTTTTAGATTTGGTATAGGAGGATTTGCAGGCGTGAACACGAACTCTAAGCAATTTATCAGATATGAATATGAAGGAAAAAAAGTAACAGAGAGAACAAAAGCAGATTTCAACGTCAATGATTTTACCTATGGTGTAAGTACTTATGTCGGTTACAAACATACCAGTTTGTATTTAAAATACGATTTAAACCCAATGTTTAGTAACAATTCTATCAAACAAAACAACATTTCACTTGGAGTCCGTTTTGACTACAACTAAGATTTTTTAGGTTAGTTTATACTTTAAAAAGATATTTCAGTAATGAGATATCTTTTTTTTTTTGAGCAATTTCCTGCTGTCCACTATATCTTTTTCTTTTTTTAAAGAAAAAAAAGGAAAAGGATGCCGTTCCCATCAGGGCTAAAAATTCGATTGCCAAAAAACTTTTTGTCTTTTCAGAGAAATCACGACTATATAAACTTAAAAAACTTTGTAACTTTGAAACTTTACTAAAATCGTCAAATTTTGATAACCAGAGATACAATAGACAAAGTTTTTGAAACCGCACGCGTGGAAGAAGTCATCGGTGATTTTGTTCAGCTAAAACGTGCTGGAAGTAATTACAAAGGGCTAAGTCCGTTTTCGGATGAACGTTCGCCGTCATTTATGGTTTCTCCGGTAAAGCAAATTTGGAAAGATTTTAGTTCTGGAAAAGGGGGGAACTCGGTCACATTTTTAATGGAGCACGAACATTTTACCTATCCTGAAGCCATTCGTTATTTGGCAAAAAAATACAATATTGAAATTGAAGAAACCGAAGTTTCTCAAGAAGAGAAATTGGAAGCCAATGAAAAAGAAAGCATGTTTTTGGTTTCTGAATTTGCTAAAAAATATTTTCACGAAACACTTTTACAGTCCGAAGAAGGAAAAGCAATTGGTTTAACTTATTTCAAGGAAAGAGGATTTACAAACGAAACAATAGAAAAATTTGGATTAGGATATTCTCCAGAAACTTGGGATTCCTTCACCAAAGAAGCTTTGTCCAAAGGATACCAACTCGATTATCTTGATAAAGTTGGTTTGACAATTGTTAGAGAAGACGGAAAACATTTCGATCGTTTCAAAGGACGGGTTATGTTTCCAATACAAAGTTTATCAGGTCGAAATTTGGGTTTTGGAGGACGAATTTTAAATAATGACAAGAAAGCGGCAAAATATTTAAATTCGCCCGAAAGTGAAATTTACCATAAAAGCAAAGTTTTGTATGGAATTTTTCATGCTAAGCAAGCCATCGCCAAGCAAAATAATTGTTATTTAGTTGAAGGTTATACCGATGTTATACAACTCCATCAAGCCGGGATTGAAAATGTTGTAGCTTCGTCAGGCACGGCTTTAACGCCAGACCAAATTCGGTTAGTGAACAGATTAACCAAGAACATCACAGTTCTTTTTGATGGCGATGCCGCCGGACTTCGTGCTTCCATCCGTGGAATTGATTTGATTCTCGAAGAAGGTATGAATGTAAAAGTCTGCACTTTTCCCGATGGCGATGATCCAGATAGTTTTGCTAGAAAAAATTCCTATGAAGATTTAGTCTTATATTTAGAAAACAACGCCAAAGATTTCATTCAGTTCAAAGCCTCCCTTTTGATGAATGATGCCAAAAATGATCCTATAAAAAAAGCGGAATTAATTCGCGATATGGTGGTTAGTATTTCCAAAATTCCGGACAGAATTCAACGCGAAATCTATATTCAGGAATGTTCCCGAATTATGGATATCTCCGAACAAGTGTTGCTCAATACATTGGCACAATTGGTTCAGAAAGACATTTCAGAAGCGGGAAAAAAGCAAAAACAAGAGCAAAAAGCGTTTGAAGTTGTAAAAAACGAACCAAATTTTCAAGCGGAGAAAGTCAATGTCATTTATGATTTGGAACGAAAAATTATAGAAATGCTTTTGTTATATGGTTCAAAAGAAGAAAATTTTGAAGACGTTTTGCTAAAAGCAGATGAAAATGGAGAGACAATTGAGGTTTTGGAAATTAATTCCTATAAAGTTTTTCAAAGAATTTATTTGAGTTTGCAAGAAGACGAGGTTGAATTAGCAAATCCAATCTTTAGAGATATCTATATAGACTTGGTTACCTATTACAATCAAAATGAAGTTTTCAATATTGAGCATTATCTTATGCAGCTGTCTGTTGAGCAAGCTCAAATAGTAACTGATATTTTGATGCAAGAAGAGAAAAACACACTACATAATTGGGAAACAAAGCAAATTTATGTGAAGCACAAAGAAAGTACAATAAGTCAATATGTTTCAGAAACAATAGTGTCGCTAAGAGAATATTTGATAAACAAACTGATTTTGGATTTGATGAGTGAGTTTTCTAATAATCCAGAAATTGATTTAGAAGAATTAAAATCAACAGTAAATGATTATAATAAATTAAAAGTTACACTAACTAACAGAATTGGTAGGATACGATCAATTTATCATTAAAAAAAAAGACCCCTCTAATGAGTGGCCTTTTCTAAAAATTTAAACAATTTCCAAAGTTTTGGCTTTGTTTACTAAGTCTACCAAATTCGTCACATTAAGCTTTGTTAAAAGTCTTAATTTGTAAGTACTAATGGTTTTCTCATTAAGACCCAAAATCTTAGCGATTTCATTGTTCTTCTTTCCATCGCTTAAAAAGCGAAGTACTTCGATTTCTCTGTTAGAAAGTTTACGATACAATCTATCAGATTTGTTCTGTTTAGCAATCAATGCTAAACTTTTCTTGATTTCTTCATTTAGGATAATTTGTCCTTGGCTAACCTTGACAATAACAGATCCTAAATACTCAAGTTTTGATGTCTTATGAACATAACCTGAAGCTCCAGCCTTTATGGCATTTGGGGCATAGATTTGCTCAGACAAGCTACTAAAAATGATAACTTTAGTTTTTGGAAAATTTTTAATGATTGACTTTACTTCATAGATGCTTTTAAGGCCTTCTAATTCTAAATCGATGATTAAGACGTCAATTTCTTTGTTTCTTAAAGCATCCGGAACCATGAAAAAATTTCCTACGTTTGAAACGATGCTGATTTCTGAATTGTCTTTGAAATAAGACTTAATCCCGAAATGCACAACTGGAAAGTTATCTGCAACACATACATTTATCATAATTGTGGTATTAAATGAAAAATAATTGGAAACTAGTTGTAAAGTTAAAAAAAAAATACGAAACAACAGTATTTTAATGTTAATATTTATTTATGATTAATGGGGATTGTGCAAATTGGTATAGGTAACATCTTGTGCTTGTTGCTATTGTTCAGCTTTTTATAAATATTAAACACTTCATTTTCCCTTTCTGTAAAGTCGCTCGAGTGTCCGTCCTCCTCGCTTTTAAGCATCGCCCATTCAAGTTCATCATAGCTCGCTCCCAACTGAATTTCATCTGTTCTATCATCTCCAAAAAGGCCATCGGTTGGTGCTGCGATTAAAATAGAATTAGGGATTTTTAAGTAAGCTCCCAAAGCATATACGTCAGATTTCATTAAATCTGCAATCGGGCTGATGTCTACTCCGCCGTCGCCATATTTTGTGTAGAATCCAACGCCGAAATCCTCAACTTTATTTCCTGTCCCAACAACTAATAGGCCATTAATTCCAGCATAATAATATAATGTAGTCATTCGCAATCTTGCCCTTGTATTGGCCAATGACAAATTTAACTTCATGGAATTGTCGCTATTTGGAACCGCATTTTTAAATGTTTCAAAAGTCGATGTTAAATCCGTAATAGAACTGC